>JAGYLC010000199.1 GCA_018401235.1 Kiritimatiellia bacterium | reverse complement strand
GCCCAGTCCGGCGTGGGTGATCATCAGCGGCTTGCCTTCGGCCACCCAGGTTTCGAGGATGCGCCGGGTATCGGTGTCGGCTTTCGCCTGCGTGTGGTAGATAAGAAGGGCGTCCGCCCCGTCCACATCGCCGTCCTGAAGTCCGCGGGCCTCGGCATCCACCACCCGGACGGGAACCCCGGTGATGTCGCCGAAGGCGCGGGCGATGCCATCACGACCGCGCGATTCGAAATGCGAGTCGGCGTAGATGAGGATTTGTTTTCCCCACAGTGCCGAACGCACCGGGTGCTGCGCCACTTCCAGCGGCGCGTACTGGGCGGTGTTCAGGGGAAGATGCACGGTTTTCCCGGTGCGCGCGGATTCATGGGCGGCGTAAGCCATTTCGGTGGCCACGGCGCTGTGCCGGAGGGAGCAGCGGGCCTCGGGTCCGCCGTCCATCCAGGTCAGCAGTTCTCCGAGCATGGCTGCGAACCCCTCCCGTTCAGAGGGCGGGAAAGGCAGGTGCCGCGCACCGTCGTAGGTGGCGCATTCGATGCCGGATGTGCCAACCCGGGCGATCCCATGGTCGCCGCGCAGAAGAAAACTGCCGTCATGCCCGGGGCCGGTGAGGAACATTCCGGTGCCGCGATCCCCGTAGTCCGCGAAGATCACCGAGGCATCCTCCACGGCATGGCGGTAGCGCCGGGTGTCGGCAATGTCCATGCCGGCGAGCAGGGATGCGGGAGGACCGTCGAACAGATAGTTGGCCATGTCGAACCAGTGGGTGGTCCAGGAGAGGATGTCCCAGCCGTCGCCCACATGACCGACGGCCTGCAGGTTGTCGCCGAGGATGCCTTCGGCAATCACCTGCTTCATCGCGTCCGCCCAGGCTTCGCAGCGCCGCTGGTGGGCAACCACGATTTTGGTTCCGGTTTGGGCGGCTTTAGCCTCGATTTCCCGGATTTGATGGGTGTCGAGCGCGAAGGGTTTTTCGCAGGCGATGCCTTTCACACCTTTGTCGATGGCCTCCATGACCATGGGATGGTGCAGGGCGGGCCAGGTGCAGATGCTGATCCCATCGGGGGTCAGCGCTTCGTAGAGGGCGTCGGTGGAGGCGAAAAGCTGCTCGTCGGGCAGATCGAAGGTCTTTCCGAAGGCCTGGAGGTTTTCGGGGGAGAGGTCGACGCCGAGGAGTTTCACCTCCTGTCCGCAGGCGCGGTATCCGTGTGCGTGGGCGTGGCCGATGGCCCAGCCTTCTTTTCCTTCCGCAGCTTTGCCGCAGCCGATAATGGCAATGGTTTTCATGTGATCTCTTTTCTTCAGGTTTAGGGTTCGCCCTCGGTGGTGATCACGTGGGGGATGCCCATGGCGGCGGCGGCGCGGACCGCTTTGATGATCTGGCTGGTGCCATAGCGCCAGGGGGCGGCGGGATCGAGCAGGTTGGCGTGGGCGCAGAAGCTGGTGGGGGTGATGCCGTTGTCCGCAAAAAGCCGTTTCAGGTCATGCGGATTCGCGTCCAGACTGGCGAGGGCGGTAAGCCGAACTCCACGCCCAGGCAGGCTCCGTCGGTATTGTCGGTCACGTCGGCATGGGAAAAGCCCATTTCTTTGATGAGGTTCAGTTGGGCGCCGAGAGGTTGGAAGGGGGCCACAAGGGCGAAGCATCCGATATTCATGGCAGGGTCTCCTTTTGGGGTTAACGTTCGGAATCCACTTTGGCGACCTGTCTGATTTTTTTCAAAATAAATTGCTTTCAACTTTTACCCCCGGTAGAATTTAAACATGAGTATGTCTCTACAATGCGGGCATTGGAATACGGCCCGGCAGGAGCGCCGGTTGCCTGAACACCGGAACCACGGGTTGGAATTGGTCTGGGTCGCCAATGGGGAGGTGACGTGGGATTACGGGGGTCGGGAGGTGCATGTGCCCCCGGGGAAGAAGTGTCCGGCGACACTCCGATGCGGACCCTGAACCGGATGAGAATCGAATCGGCGGTCCGGTGCATCCGCAAAGGAGAGGAAACCATCGCCGAGATCGCCTACGCGCATGGTTTCGGATCCAGTCAGTATTTCGCGACCGTCTGTAAACGCCTCACCGGAAACGTCCCCGGCCGATACCGGGAACGGTGAGGGGGGGCCTAGACATACGGTCGTCAATCCCGCCTGACGGACCTGGGGATTTCAATCCACACCTGCTGTGGACGGGGTTGAAACACGGACAGTACAAGCCCGCAGGGTCTATCCACCCAAATGCCTGTAGATCCTTGTTTTTAAAATACAACCGCTTGTATTTTTATAAAAGATCTGTTATGCGGGATGAAATTGAATCCAAAAGAATGGAAAAACAGAATGGAAAACAAAGAAAATTGGGACATGGAGAAGTCGGAGGATCTTCGCGCGTACCGGGAGCTGTGCTGTCTTGGCAAAGGCCGCGCCCTGACCCCGCGGCCGGTTGACGGCATGCAGCGGGGATATCTGCGGGGAACGCTCGAAGGCGGGGCCGCGGTTTCGGAGGCGGTGGCGGGAACGGACGCGC
>JAGYLC010000198.1 GCA_018401235.1 Kiritimatiellia bacterium | reverse complement strand
TCATGTTCGACTGCTCCCGGGCACGCCGCACAAACGCCTCCGGCGTCCCATGCTGGTTTAAATCCGCCCACATCGGCCACTTCACCCCGTTGATCCGGAACATGTGCGTCGACCAGTCGATCTCCCGGAACCCGAACCGGGTGCGCAGCGTATCCACCACCCGGCCCCCGTGCACCACCTCCGTCTCCAGCCAGTACAGCCACGGATTGTCCGGCCACCACAGCCGCGGATTCTCCCAGGACTGCGACACCGTAACCACCGCCTCCTCCCCCGGACCCAGCCTCAGCCTCTGTTCGGCAAACGTGCACTCGACATCCCCGCCCCCGCCCCCATTCCACGGCACCACCCGGTTGCGCAGCGTCACCTCCACCGTCTCCGTTCCGGGATTCTTCAGCGTTTCCTCCACCGTGATCTCCCCGGTGCGGACCCGCGTCTGCACAAACGCGTCGTCCACATACACCGGCCCCGCCACCACCAGACTCGCAGGCTCCAGAATCCCCGTCCGCAAATCCGCCGCCACCGGCATGTCATGCCGGGCCGCCGTCCCCTGATTCCGCGTCAGAAAACTCTTCGGAATGCCCCAATACCCCCGGTTCCCGTATTGCCGGATCACCTCACTCTTGTCGTCTTTGGGATTCAGCGAATAATAGGCATCCTTGATGCACAACACCAGCTCATTGACCCGCCCCGGCTTCAGCGCCCGGCTCACATCCATCTGCCAGGCCGTGTGAAACGTGTCCGTCCAGTCGACATATTCCCCATTGACAAACACCGAAACAATCAGGCTCGAATTCTGCACATCCAGAAAAAAACCGCGCCCGGCAAGTTCTTCCGGCACATCCAGACGGGTCCGCAGCAGGTAGCGGTGCGCCATCGACTCCGCCGGAAGCTGCTCATCCCGCCCGCCCGGCGCCTCATACCCAAACCACCGCAACCCGTCCAGATCCGGCAGCGCCCGCACCGGCCCCAACCGCCCCGCCTCGTCAATCGGCAGCTCCGTCTCCTCCCAGGCCGCATATTCCCAGAGCCCATTCAGCTCTGTCCACGCGCGCCCATCCCCTCCGGCCTCGCCGCCTATCGCATACACCGTCTTTGCGGCCTCGCGATCCTTCCCGCTTCGGTGATCCTCACCCGGACGCCATTTGCCTTGCGGATGGAAATCCTCCGCCGTGATATACACACAATCCAGCATGTGCAGAATCCGCGCGGTCTTGTCCCTGCCGGGCTCCGGCTGCCTGCGGTGACGGAATTCCAGCCTGTGCGCCCCCGCCGCCAGCTCCACCTCTCCCAGCCGGATCCAGGCCAGCTCATTCCAGGTCTGCACCGACTGCACATTGCGCGTCGCCTCATCCCGCCGACAGCGCTGCCACGCCCCGTCATTCACCCGCCACTCAAAATCCGACCGCGCCCACTCGTACCCAATCCGCGCCCAAACCTGCTGCATCCCGGATTCCCCCAGCCGGAAGTCATACCGGAACCGCAGCCCCTCCTCCGGCAGATAACGGTCCACCTCCTCCCCCGAAAGCGAAACATGCAAAACCTGCCCCCCCGACATCACCTCACGATTCCCCCACCCCTCCGCCAGAAAACCCTGCCCGCCCCCTTTCACACCCTCCAGCCCCTCCCCCGCCTTCAAAGCGCTCGCCTCCGAAACCGCCTCCCCTTCAATCCAGACCCCGGGCAACCGGGAGGCCGCCTGCCCACCCTGAACCCCGCTCAGCATTAAAACCCATCCCAGACAAATCTGGACCCACGGACGTTTAATCAATTCTGCTTTCATTATTTTGCCTTTTCCTGTGATTTGAATTAACCGTGCCGGGCCACCATCCGCCACCGGACGGATACCACAGCATCTCCCCCCACTTTACCACCCTCCCGTACGGAAGTCACGGACGCAGCCAACCCCGCCGACCCCAAAACATTGGGATGTGAACGGTTTTATGTATTGCGGGACTCCGTACCGCCTTCCCCCATCCCCCATTCGGACTCCATACTGGCCATCCAGAGTCCTCCCCCCTGTTCCCCTGAATTCCTCCTTGCCTTCCAGCAAACAAATATGTTTCAATGGAAAAATCAATCATCGACGCTCAACGCGTTTTGACACCACCAAACCAGAACCTCTCCACGATGCGTCACGTCACCTTACAGGATATTGCAACCCGGGCACATGTCTCCGTAGCCACCGTCTCTCTTGCCCTCCGCGGACGCGGAACCATCTCCAAAGAACGCACCCGCGAAATCCGCAAACTCGCCGAGGAAATGGGCTACCAGCCCAACCCCCTCCTCGCCTCGCTCGCCTCCAAACAGTTCAGCACATCCAGCCAGATAACCGGCACCCCGCTGGCCATCTTCAACTTTCCCCAGAACCATTACGACAGCCACGACGTCCATCAAAACTTCTATCATCCCCTCCTCATTCAGGAAGCCGCCAAACTGGGCTATGTCGCCTTTGTGGTGGACGACCCCGCCGGAAAAAAACCCGCCACCCTTCACCGCAACCTCTACAACCGCGGCACCCAGGGCATCATCCTCACCGGCAGCATGAAC
>JAGYLC010000197.1 GCA_018401235.1 Kiritimatiellia bacterium | reverse complement strand
AGTGCTGACGAAAGCCGCTTTCCTTCCCGCCTCAAACCATTGAAGCTGATCCGGTTGCTCCTTCAGCAGCAACGGCACATCCTCTCCGAGCTGTTCCACGTTTTTCATCAGGGAGGTGGACGGATTGTTGATTTCGTGGGCGATCCCGGCGAGAAGCTGTCCCATGGTCGCCAGTTTTTCGCGGTGGATCATTTGGTGGCGGGTCTGCTTAAGATCGGTCACCGCTTCACGAAGTGCGTTTCGTTCATGCTCCAGTTCCAGGGTAAGCCCGGCCACTTTTAAGTTGAGCCCCACCACCCGTTTGTAGCGGTCGCTCAAATTGGCTACCAGCAACTGCAGGGTAAGCCGGGAAAATTCGGCATCCTCCGCCACCGCCTGATCGAACAACACCCGTTCCACTTTTAGACATTCCACTTCGCTCAGCGCGGTGGAATTCGAAAAACTCCGTTTCCCGGTCCAGAAGGATAAAATTCCGATCAAAGATCCGGGTCCCAACAGATCCAGCGATTTCGAATTCCCATCCTCTGCCACTTTGGACAGTTGCACCTGCCCTTTTAATAAAATGTACAGAGCGGAATTGAGTTCCCCCTCCCGCATGAGAGAATTCCCCTCAGAAAAATGAAGGGTTTCATGCCCCGCTGTTCTCGCCCAATCAACCAGTCCCTGCAACGCCTCGGTTGTGGACATTCGCTTCGAGGAGGGATCTTCAGGATACATTATCGATCAGCGGATAGATGTTTACGCAAATGATCCCCCAGCAACTCCACATTTAAATGCCGCATATAGGGCATAGGATTCAAGTCGCGGGCACGAATAAAGTGGGTTAATTCATCTTTGACCACCTGCACCAGTTCATCCCCGTCCCAGGGTTTCGCGATGTAGTGGGAGAGTTCGGCTTGATTCACCGCCTTCACGGTCGCCTCCAACCCCGCCTGCCCGGTCAGCAACACCTTACGGGTGGCTTTCCATTTCTCATCTTTCTGCAGATCCACCAACAAATCCACTCCGTTTTCGCCGGGCATGATGTGATCGCACAGTAGCAGTCCCACTTCATCTCCACGCTTCACGATCGAGGTCAATAGGGCCCGCGCCTCTTTCGCGCTTTCCGCCGCCTCCACTGGAAACACGTCCTCCAGCGGTTCCAACTCATGGACGACCGCCTCCAATACATCCGGTTCATCTTCGATGCACACAATATGAATTTTCGACATGAATTCTCTCCGAAGGTTAGAGCATATACGGCCAGACAAACAGGCCGAACAGCAGGGTGAATACGATTCCCACGATACCCACCAGCCAGCCGGCTTTGGCCAGATCGTTGGTTTCGATCAGACCGGTGGAGAGGGCAATCGCATTGGGCGGGGTGGAAATGGGCAGGATCATGGAAAAACTCACAATGATTCCGATGACCGCAATGGGAACAATGATCGCGGCGGCACCCTCCCCGACCTCCGGAGCGAGCAGGGTGATGGCGATCGGCACCAGAATGGTCGCGCTCACCGTGTGCGAAATCAGGTTCCCGACCGCAAAGCCCACCAGCGCAAACAGGAGGATTAACAGATAGGTGGGGAATGCATCCCAGGCCACCTGCCCTATCATCCATTCCGCCATCCCGGTATTGGTGAGGCTGATTCCCAATGAAATCCCGCCGGCCACCAGCCACAACACTTCCCAGGCATGACTGCGGATATCCTGCTTGTCCAAAATACCCAACGCGGGCAGCATCACCATGGGCAAAAAGGCCACCACCGCCGAGGGAATTCCATGCAGCTTTTCGGTGACCCACAACAGCACGGTCAGGCCAAAAATGACATAACAGCCAATAGCCTTGGGACGCAGATCAAACCGCCCCTCCATGTTCAGGTCAAATCGGGTGATCACCGGCTTGAACAAGCGGCACATACCCCACCAGGACAGTAACAACGAGACGATCACCAGCGGAGTGGCCAGCATCATCCAGGTGCTGAAAGGAACCAGGATGCCCCGACTGGACAGGGCCGCAATCGCCACCGCGTTGGGTGGAGTTCCGATGGGAGTGGCAATACCCCCAATATTGGCACCCACCGGAATCGACAGGGCCACCAGCCGACGAAAGGGATCGCTGGCAGGAACCTTGGCTACAATTGGCAGCGCCACCGTCATCATCATCGCCGTGGTCGCGGTGTTGCTCATAAACGCGGACAGAACCCCCGTCACCACCATCACCCCCAAGGCGACCCGGGTGGGGGAACTCCCGAAGGGCTTAAGCAAAATACGGGTGAGATTGCGGTCCAACCCATATTTTTCCGCCGCCTTGGCCAAACTGAAGCCCCCCAGAAACAAAATCAGAATGGGATGCGCAAGCGTTCCATAAAAGATCTGATAGCGAGGTACCGTGTACTCCGCCCCTGAAACTTGGGAAATATGCTCCAGGAAAAAGCTCTGATCCGACAGCAACAGCACTTGCAGAAAGATGATGGACAGGCTGGTCACGTAAATCGGAATGGGCTCCAGAATCCAGAAAATCGCGGCGAAGCAGAAAACCGCCAGGGCGATGTGACCTGCCGGGCT
>JAGYLC010000196.1 GCA_018401235.1 Kiritimatiellia bacterium | reverse complement strand
CGGCCTTCTGTAATAAATAGGGATTAAAATACTTCACGGTGGAAAAAATGGTGATGAAGCAGGAAAGAGGCAGAAACAGAATCATCCATCCGCCCATCGGGCTGCTGCGGAATTTGGGATTGGCGGGGTCCTGTCGATGCGCACTCAGCCAGGTGCGAATGTCGGTGACCACCACCGTTCCCGAATCCGTACGGGTGAATTCGGCCTCGGACAGTTCCGTCACCAATTCGGCGGCCACCGCCTCGTCCAGAATCTCCACTTTAAACAAGGATTTCTCAACCACGGGGCCCAACTGACCGGCAATCACTACTCCCAAAGGAACTGCGACAATCATCAGCAGAAACCGAACAGCTTTTAAGCGCATTTGCACCGTTCTGGACAGCAATTGCCAGCAGGAGGCGGCAAAAATCAGTGTAAACGGCACCGTCAAAAAGGAGAGCAGGGTCGCGGGCACCCGGGTTTCGATGAACTGCGCCAAGACCAGTCCCGCCAGAAAACCCAACACCACGCTGGGGAGACTCGCCATCATTTCCACTGCGGGTTTGATTTTGGATTTTGCTTTCGGATGAAGGAATTCACTGGTGTAAATGGCCGCCAGCAACGCCAGCGGCACCGCGAAAATCATCGAATAGAGCGTCGCCTTGATGGTGCCGAACACCAGGGGCATGATCCCGAATTTGGATTCAAAATCGTCCGTACCGCCGGTGGATTGCCACACGTGGCGGGGCTCGTCATAGCCTTCGTACCAAATCGGAGCGAAGTACCCGCGCATCGTGGCTTCCGAGTGGGGAACCGATATGTTCCACAAAGCCACCCGATTATTGCTGACCCCGATCAATCCGGTGTCCCGGGGATTCATCAGCACGAACTCCGCCGCCTCCCCGTTGTCGAGATTCACTTCAAACTGGGTGGCCTCCACGGTGGCGTTATGCACCCGAATCGCCCCGTTGGCGTGACCGGCCACAAACATCCGCTTGCGCTCGGAGGGACTGAGGCTGACCACGGGGGAACTTTCCGCGGGGCCTTCCAATTTCAACGCGGGGACCAGCGCCTGATTGTCCGGAGTTTGGATATCCGCCACCCGGCGGTCCACCGCTTCCCCCTCATTGTTTCCAGCGGCGTTCAACTCGATTTCCCGCATGTTCACGGTGAGGTTGGGGTTCAATTCCACATTGTCGGGCCGCACTCGGAACCATCCCGCCACATTCCCCTTGCTGTCCCCGACCAACAAGGTGGTTTTCCCGATCATGTATCCGATCGAGGTGATGCGGGTGTCGGCGTCGGGAGACAAATCCACGGTTTCCACATGGGAGATTTCATCGTAGATACGGGTGTCGAAGCGATGGAGGATCCCGTCCTCCCAAATCACGTACAGGTTGTCGCCCAGACCGGTGAGTTTAACCCGCCAGGGCAGGCTGGAGCGCAAGTCAACCTCCACATTCCCGGTGTTGGTCCGGTACGTCACCTTGCGGGTCATCATATTCATGCGTCCGCGGGCGCGCTGGAGGAACACCCGGCCACTTGCGGTCATGGCCACGAAATTAATGTCGTTTTGATTGCGGGTATGGTCCAACAGCACAATCGGTTCGACCGCGCCCGTGCTTACCGGATCCTGCAGATCCACGCTCAAGCCCATGATGCGGAGCTGCCGCTGCGGAGTCATCTGCACCAGCTTGTCGTTCCAGGTGGCGATCTCCCCCGCGGAAAGGCTCTTCAAGTGCTCCGGAGCGTCCTCCCGCTCCATAAAGTCCAGGGTAAACGAAATTTCCGTGAATCGCACCGATCCGTCCTCATAACCGAATACCGCGAGGTTGTCGCGCTGGGGAAACGACCAGGCGGTCAGTTCGGGGCCGTCTCCCACCAGGGAAATTTCGTCGAGCACCTCGCCGGTGTCCAGACGGAATTTACGGATCAACCCGTCGGGAAACACCGCCCAAGCCATCAAATTGTACTCGTCCACGGCCACATGTACCGGAACGGAAGACTGACTGCTTTCGGGCGAGGGTAATTCCGTGACCGAGGCCAAGTCCCGCTCCGGAGCCTTGAACAACGGGATCATCACCGAAATCAGAAACACAAACACGGTGGTGACCGCCACAATCGTCCCCAGCCCTCCCACGGTAATAATGACATGGGACAGGCGGTCCTTGAATTTCACACTCCAATGAGTGCTGCGCCTGCGTTGTCGTCCGGTGAAGCTGGATGCGGGTTTGTCGTTCATGGTGGGGAGGAAGGAATCCGTAAAGTGGGACTAAGAAAAAAAGGGGGGGCGCGGCACGGTTGCCGCGCCCCGAGTTTTTAGGGCTTTGGATCGATTAGAATCCGGGTTCAATCCCGACCCGTTCGAGGTTGCGGCGGGCAACGCTGGCGTCCACAGGCAGATAGCCGTCGCGGACCACGTCCATCTGACCCTGCTTGCTGAACATGTATTTGATGAATTCACGACGCAGGGGATCCAGGTCGCTGCCGGGGCGGTGGTTCACATACACGTAGAGGAAACGAGCCAGGGGGTATTCGCCCGAATAAGCGAATTCGGCTTCGGCCGGAACCGGCTCACCG
>JAGYLC010000195.1 GCA_018401235.1 Kiritimatiellia bacterium | reverse complement strand
AACAATTCATTCGGCAGGGCGGAGAGGTCGCGCTCGTTCGCCACCCAGGTGATGCCGTCGCGCTCGGGGGTCCCGGGGTCGAAGCTATACTCGATGCCCACGCGGACTTTTTGGATGTGCAGTTCATCGGGGTAGTCGCTCTCCCGCACGGTTTCCCCTTCGAATAAATCATCCAAGGTGGGAACCCAGTCGTGTTTCGCGCACCAGCGTTCGAAATCCTTTCGGGTGAAGATGTCGGCGGGCAGGACCTGTTCAAAATGGTGGCTGAGCGCGTGCGATCCGGTGAAGTATCCGGGCCGACGCAGCTTGTGCTCCCAGACGTCGAGGGAAGCGAGGAGTTGCTGATAGCGCGCGAAGGACGGGTGTTGAATCGGCAGCTTGGCGGGGACCAGGGCATCCTGCAGGAAAATCGTCCGGGAGGCTTCGGGGTTGATGCGTCCATAATGAATGCGTTTGCCCATGCGCAGGGTGAGCTGACCGAGTTGCACCCGTTCCTCGGCCTCCACGAATCCGCGTTTACTGTTCCAGACGGGCCGCTCGTATTGATAGCGACAGAGGTGCGGGGCGACGTCCTCCACCCAGTCGGGATTCAGTGCCGCGCATTCCCGCGCGAACAGGTAGGAGGTTTCGAGCAGGGTGAAGGTCATGACCCAGGAGGGCGGTTTTTTGGCCAGGGCGCTGCCGGGGAAAATCCGGAATTGTTGCCCGCCCGGGTTGCGGTAGAGTTGATTTTCCTCTTTTTCCCCGATGGACCTGGGGATTCCGGCCAGGATGGAGCGGTGCAGGCTGTCGCTGTCGAGCAACTCCATTTCGCCGATGGAGGTGGGGACCTCCCAGCGATGCTTCCGGCAGGTCTCGCGGAGATCGTCCACTAGGTTCATCCATTCCTCCACTCGACGGGGATGCAGAAAGTGTTGTCGGCAGAAGCGGTTGCGCTTGCCTCGGCTGGCGGAGGCGGCGCAGACCGCGTTCCACATGTGGAGCACGCCCATAAAATCGGATGCGGGCTCTTTCCAGGCCGCGTGGGCTTGGTCGGCGGCTTCGGACTTATCGGCGGGCCGCTCCCGGGGATCCTGAATGGAGCAATAGGCGGCGCACACCAGCACCGCGGGCAGGACCTGTTCCTGGTTGGCCTCCTCCAGCATGCGGGCGAGGCGGGGTTCGAGGTTGAAGGTCGCCAGTAGACGTCCGCGCTTGGTCAGCTTGCGCGACTTGGTCATGGCACCGATATCAAACAGGGTGCGGTAGCCTTCCGAGATGGCCGCGCCTTTGGGGGGATCGATGAGGGGGAAGTCGTTGAGCGGGGGCAGACCCAAAATGGCCATGCGCAGGATGACTTCGGCCAGAGAGGAGCGGCGGATTTCGGGATCGGTATATTCGGGGGCCTGGGTGAGATCGTCCTCGCTGTACAGGCGCACGCAGATACCCGGACCGGTTCGCCCGCAGCGTCCGCGGCGCTGGCGGGAGGAGGCCTGGGAAATTTGTTCGGTGACCAGACGCTGGATGCGGGACTGGGGGTGGAAGCGTTGCATGCGCACCCGTCCGGTATCGATCACGGCGCGGATGCCGGGGAGGGTGAGGGAGGTTTCGGCCACGTTGGTGGCCAGGATGATGCGGCGTCGCCCGGACTCCGAAAAGACTTTTTGCTGATCCCTGGATCCCAGGCGGGCGAACAGAGGCAGCACCTCGGCGCGGTCGCGATAGTGTCCGCCGAGTTTATCGGCGGTTTCCCGGATTTCCCGTTCGCCGGGCAGAAAAATCAGAGTATCCAGTCCGGGGGCTTTGGCGTCCAGGTGGCGGAGGGCCTCCAGCACCTGATCCTGAATGGAGAGATCCCGATCCGGGTCCATGGGCAGGAATTCATCGTCAATAGGGTAGAGTCGACCCTCGACCTGCAGGATGGGGGCGTTGCCGAAGAAAGCGGAAAAGCGTTCGGCGTCGAGGGTGGCGGAGGAGATGACCACCTTGAGGTCGGGTCGGCGGGGGAGCAGGGTTTTCAGGCAGCCGAGGATGAAATCGATGTTGAGACTGCGTTCATGGGCCTCGTCGATGATCAGGGCGCTGTAGGCGTTCCAGTCGGGATCGGAGGGCAATTGGGCCAGCAGCAGGCCGTCGGTCATGAACTGGATGCGGGTGTGGGGGGAGGTGCGGTTTTCGAAGCGGACCTGGACCCCCACGGCCTCGCCGAAGGAGACCTTGCATTCCTCGGCCACCCGGCGGGCCATGCTGGTGGCGGCGAGGCGGCGGGGCTGGGTGACTCCGATGCGGCCTTTCCTGTCGCCGGTCACCTCCAGCATCATTTTGGGAAGCTGGGTGGTTTTGCCCGAGCCGGTGTCGCCGCACACGATCACCACCTGATGCGCGCGGATCGCCTCCAGGATCGACTCCCGCCGTTGGGAGACGGGTAAATCCTCCGGGTAGTGGAAGATCATAAAAACGGGTGCCGGTCGAGAACCTGGCGGAGCGGGTGATCCGATTGCAGCATCCCGGGGACGCTAAGCTGGAGTTCGGCCAGGGCGGCTAGGTCCCATTGAATTTGCACCGGACGCTGAAAGTGCCCGTCCTGAATCTGGCGGTGCAGATAGTCCACGTAGGCGGGAA
>JAGYLC010000194.1 GCA_018401235.1 Kiritimatiellia bacterium | reverse complement strand
TCGTTGTCAGTGGTTTCATGCCATCACTCTACAACACCGAGTTCTCACAGGCAAGTAGCTTTCAAAAAAGAGGCGGTTTTAATAGGATCAACAAGATTAAGAGGATGATGTCAGGAAGCTGCCCCATCGCGTATTCTATGGGGGTGTTCCGCCTGCCTTTTTTTACAAGAATCCAAACGCTTGTATTTTAGGGTTGACAGTGAAGGCGTTTATGGGGTAAACGATGCCAAGTAAGTTGCCGAAAGGGCCGAGCGAATATAACGACAGAATAGGAAATGCCATGATGAAGACGAATCAGAATCCGAAATCCCTTGTAAAATTAAGAATTGGAGGAGACGCGATGATATCCCGCGCGTTCCGAAACATGCTTTGCGGGCTGTTGACCTGTGTCAGTGGTTTCGCGGTTTCCGCCGAGACCGGGTATTTGGACAAGATTGTGTTCGGGGAGGCGGCGGACGGGGTCCGCGCGGTGGCGGGAGAGGTGCGTGCGGAAACGCTGCACACGGAAATGGGCTCGTTTGTGGAGACCTACGCCGTACACACCCTGGCGGGAAGAGGCGCCCTTGTGACCTTCGACGTGACGGCGCCGCGCGGCGGGGAGTCGATGATCCTCGAATTCCAGGAGATCCACGACCGCCGCCCCAGCGCCTATGGCTATACGATTTCCGTGAACGGGACCGAAGTCTATTTTCGGACCTATCAGGAGTTGGGTGCGGGACCCTCGCATTTCTTTGTCCAGGTTCCTGCCTCGCTGGTTCGCCCGGGAGCGCCGCTGAAGGTGGCCGTGCGCCATGAAGGCGGCGGAGCCTTCAGCCTCGGTACGGTCTGGGCCTGGGAGAATTTTTTCGAACGCGTGGCGGAGCCCGAGGCGGTGTACCACAAAATGGGTCTCTTGATTCCGCCCGGATCGGTGAAATTCGAGGGCGAAAAAGGGGGGGGAAGGGGGCCTAAAGATGACGCGTGGTGGCTGCGCCGATTTGAAGCCTTGCTGAATCGCTTTGCCGACTTGCAGGATTTCGAGCCGATCGGCACCCTGGGCTTCGGAGGCGCCTACGGCGGGGCGGATCCCTTGCAGGGCCGCGAAACGCTGCGGCAGGGCCTGCGCCTGTCCGCCGCCACAGGCATGCCCGGCGAGATGATTCTCAACGGCCTGGGCTGGTTTTCCGGTCCGACCGGCCCGGACGGTCTGGGGGGATACTTCAGCGACATCCGCTATGATAAAAGCGGTTTTAACAAAGAGAAAGGCGTTTTCCAGACCTCCTATCCCAACCTTTGGGCCAGCACCCCCGCCTTCACCCTGCGGGATCCCAATCTGAACCACTTTCTGGAAAAGCGTTTCCAACAGATGATGCGGGGTACGGCGGAGAAGATGGCGCAGCTGAAGCTGCAGGGCACCCCGGCCCGCCCGATCATTGTGCGGGAGTTCGCGCCGGCCAGCGGGGAGATCACCGATCAAATTATTCAGGCCGCGGCGCGCGACGGTGTTACGCTGGACCCCTCCGACGGCTTGAGCTTCGAAGAGCGCATGTGGATGCACCGCGACGCCGTCCGCACCTGGCAGGACTACGCCGACAGCCTGATGCGTTCGATGGGACGCGATATCGCGGTGGTGGATCAGGGGGTTCTGCATCTCGTCGAGGAACAGACCTTCGACAATTTCTATTCCCATCCGAATTTCATGACCGACAATCCGGCCGGCGATCCGCGCTGGGGCGGGGGGCAGCACGGCATGGTGGACGGGCTCTGGAGCAGCGGGGAAATCGGCGCCACCAGCGGCCACCGCGACATCGAAGAGGATGCGGCGACCCAATTCCGCGACGTGGTGATGTACGACTATCTGCCCGCCAACGGAAAATTCGCCTCCATCAATCTGGAGCGGACCATGTTGAAAGAGGATTTCACGGTGCTGCGCATGTACTATGAGCGCGGAGCACAGTTTGTGACCCTCTTCAACGCCGACGACGGTGACGAGAATTTCGTGCGCGGGGTGGACGGATTCTCCGGCGATCCCGTTTCTCCACCGCCGCACGCCCAGCCGGTGGTGGTCATGGACCCGGTGGAGCTTGGTGCCGTGAAGGGGGAGACGCCCTTTCACCGCGAGGAGCTGTTCCGACTCAGCAACGCCGGGGATCCGTTCATGACCGGATTCTCACTCTCGCTGAACGGACGGGTTTCGCCGGGTGAGGCGAACCGCATCGAGATTTTTCTCGGGGCCTCCCCGGAGAATATGGCCCTGGTGAAGACCCTGCGCGAGGCGGACCTGCCCGATCCGGACCACTGGACGCCAGTGCAAACCTCCATGGCCCGCGTGGATCTGGGGGATTCGATGGTCGGAAAGACCGAGGCCTACCTCCGGATCGTCTACAACGCCGAGGGTGCGGAGGATGCGGCGTTTCTCATTGAGCGCAAGGTGGAAACGCGCTGGCCGCGCCGCAGTGGTTACAGTGTCCCGCCGACGCTGACCCGAAAGGATGCCCGCACGCTGCAGCTCTGGCTGCAGGAGCGCAGTGTGGCCCGCCGTCTGCTCCGTTACTACCGCGATCTGGGCGGGGAGGACGAGGTGTACCAAGAGGCCCGCGATCTGTTTGACCGCGGCTGGTAT
>JAGYLC010000193.1 GCA_018401235.1 Kiritimatiellia bacterium | reverse complement strand
AGCCCTCCTTGTCTGAAAACCTGCGCCGGGCGTGGGGCAAGCCCAGCCCGTTGCTGGAGTACTGCAGCCACCGCCGGGGTCGAGCTTGCTCGCGCCCTGCGGAAGTTTTCAGAGAAGAGAAGAGAAGACCCTCGTCAAAGCCACACCCGAGAGCCCCCGCAGCTTGCTGCGGGGTGAAGGGTCTTCCCGCTATTCCCAGAGCCACTGCACCCAAAGTCGAAAAAAGTGACGGGCCTGGTTGAAAGAGTCCAACGAGAAGCGGACCTGCTCCAAGTGGGGCTCCACGGGATGCGGCGTCATCTCAAACGCGCCCCGGGAACCCTCGGGTACGGGATGATCGGTCCAGCGCACCAGGTCCTCGCTGTGTTGAAGGACTTGCAGGGTGGTGTGCCTGGAATCCAGGCGTCGGTCGAATTCGAGCACCACCTGGTCGGATGACGATTGCCGCGGCCGGGGTGAAGCTGTGGAAGCCGTCGTGCCCGGATCCCCATCGAGCACAAATTCCACCAGATTTCCTTGTCCGTCCCCGTCCGGGTCGGCCAGGGGATGCGGATCGGAGAGGCCGGGGAAACCCTCTGTCCACCGGAAATAACTGTGGGTCGGGTTGGCGATAAACGCCACCACCGGATAGTGGTCGGAGGTGAAATTGAGCAGGCGGGTGCGGGGATAGGCCATGAGCGTGCGGGCGGCGGTGGCGGGATCGGTGAGAATATAATCCACCCGTTCGGCCCGCCAGGCCTGCTCGGATTCGGGCCGGTTTCCGGGCCGCAGCAGGGTGGGAAAGGTGATGTTTTCAAAACCAAACAGCGTGGTGGCATCCACCAGTCCCAGATCCGAATATCCGTTCATTACATCGAAATCAAAGCCGCCGTTCTTGAGATGCGAGGCGGGCAGCGCCTGTAACAATTGGGTTTGCGAGGAGAGAAAGTCGGCATCCGCCTCCGAGTAGGCGTTGAAATCACCCATCACGATCACGGAACGCCCCGCCGCGATCAGAGGCGCGATAACAGGTCCGATGCGGGAGAGGTCCGCCAACCGTTCCGCTCGATTGTACGGGGACTTGTGGACGACAAACACGTCGTATCCACCCGTTTGAACCTGGAGGATCGCCCGATGGTATCCGCCGGTGTGCCGGACCACGTTTTCAATGGGAAAGCGGGAGGTGAGCGCGAGCGTGGATCCGGTTTCAATCATTACCGCCGCGTGCTCATGCCCCCAGCTTCGGGCAAGGTCGGCGAGTTCGTCCCGGGTAATGTTGGAGAGTTCCTGCAGGGCGAGCAAATCGGGCCGCTGAGCACGCAGCCAGCCCGCGGTTTCGTGAACGCGTTTTCGTTGTCCGAAATGAGCGAAGGTATTATAAGTCATCACCTTCAGTCCGTGTACATTTTCGGGGGTGGCGGCCACGGATGCGGTAAGCGCGGGAGCGGGAATTCCGGCCGACAGGGCGCCGGTCTGATTGCGGGCGCGCAGCCAGGGGGTGTAGGTTCCGGGTTCGATCCACACCCGGGGCAGGGTGATGGATTCACCGGAAGGAACAAAGTCGGTCCACTCGCCGACCCGCCCGTCTCCCCAGTCCACCTGAAACTGCACCGGATGGTTCTCGGCGTCCAGCGCGAGCAGCTCGAACGGTGTCCATTCGCCTACGGTCACCTGACTGGGCGGACTCAGCCATTGAGGCGCTGGGGGCGCGCCCGCCGTCCGCAGCAGGCGAATGCCGGGATCTCCGATAGCGGCGATGTCCTCGGGGCTGAGAGCTTTGGAAAAAACCGCGACAGAGGCCACCAGCAGGGATTGATTTTCCTGGTTGTCATCGGCAAACAGGAGCACCGCGTCGGGTTCCAAAGCCCAGCGGGAGTCCGGAGCGGGCGGGCTGTGCTCGAAAAACAACTCCCCGTTCACGTAGGTGTTGAAAAAGCCGCCTTCGCGCAGATCGACACTGAGCACCACCCGGTGCCATTCGTCCCGGGGAAGGGACTCGTCCGAATAGACCAATCCGGTAATGCCCAGTCGCCCTTCGGGCGGGCCCATAAAAAACTCGGCGTCATCGGTGTTGGGGAGGGAGGTCTGATACAACGCGTGCCAGAGGGTGCGCGGGGAGGGAGCCAGAATGTCCAACACCAGGCTGAAGACATTGGTTTTCTGCCCCCCGCCATTCGGTCCGATGTTGTGCGGGACCCGGAGATAATTTCCCGGGCCGGCCACAGTGCGGACGACCTGCGTCAAGGTGCGGGACTGCAACCGGAAATCGCGGTGGGAAGCAAGATGTTCCGGCGCGGCTCCTTCAAAAAGAAGATCCTGTCCGTAGGCGGCTTTTCCCGGATGTTCGGAATCCTCAAAGGTCCAATATCCGGCGAGACCGTCAGGGACCTCAAAAAAATCGGTTCCCCCGTCGCCTTGGGCGAACAGGGGAACCGCGGGAAGAATGCAGCCGAAGAGAATCAGGGAGAAAAAACTGAATCTCATAGGGGTGCTGTGGGAGTGGGATTAGGAGTGCTTGCGGCGGAACATCACGATGCCCAGAGTGATCAAACCCACCAGCATGGAGATGAAGGTCGAAGGCTCCGGAATCACGGTCAGGGTGACAAACTCTCCGCCGCTGCCGCCGTTGAGGGAACCGGCGCTCGAACTGTCATAGGCAATCTGCCAGTCGTAGCCGGCGGCGTTGAAAGAGGACGCGTTGGCCAGTCCGTTGAAGGTGCTGCCGTCCCAAACGCCGGTGTATCCGATCAGGGTCAGGGAGTCGCCCAGGGCAAGTGACCCGGTGTTGAGATC
>JAGYLC010000192.1 GCA_018401235.1 Kiritimatiellia bacterium | reverse complement strand
TGTGTAAAGGGCAGCCCTTGCGGCGCGGGTGAATGGCACCTGTGGCTAGTCGAACCCCCACTCCCCCGTCCGCAAGCGAACGGGGGTCGTCTCGTACATATGTTCAATACAGGCAGAAGTGGAGTCAATCTGCAGGCAGGGTCCAGTTTTATAAAAAACACCCATGAATGCGACTACTATGAATACAGACCGCATTTTTTCACATAAATAATCGCATCCGCGTTTTTACTCGGGTAGGAGGCGGGCATGCAAAATCCACAAGCGGGTCAACGATGGATGTCGACTTCTGAACCGGAACTGGGCTTGGGTCTGGTACTGGAGGCGGACCGCTCTATGGTTCGTCTGCTGTTTCCGGCGGTGGGGGAGATGCGCAAGTACGCCTTGGGATCGGCCCCACTCAAACGGGTTCAGTTCAACGTCGGTGACGAGGTGGAGGATCACCAAGGGAACCCCCTGCGGGTGGAGGAGGTGCTTGAAGAGGGCTCGCAACTCGTTTACAGGGGACAGGGTCGCTCCCTGCCTGAGGCGGAACTGGGGGACCAGTTGCTTCAGCAGGGACCCGGCGAACGCCTGTTGATGGGGCAACTGGATGACTCAACAGACTTTGACCGGCGATTGAAGGCGTGGACGCAACGGCATCGCTTGGCCACCCACCCCGCGCGTGGCTTGATGGGCGGGCGGATCGACTGGATTCCGCATCAGATCGCGATTGCGTACGAATTATCCGCTCGGGTGCATCCGCGGGTGTTACTGGCGGACGAGGTGGGGTTGGGTAAAACCATCGAGGCCTGTTTGGTCCTGCATCATGCCCTGGTGACAGGCCGCGCGAAGCGGGCGTTGATTCTGGTGCCGGAATCGCTGGTGCATCAATGGTTTGTCGAGTTGCTGCGACGCTTCCACCTGATGTTTAAGATTTACGACAACGAGCGCTGCGAAGCCACCCCGGATGACAATCCGTTTCTGCAGGAGCAGTGGGTGTTGTGCAGCCTCGATTTACTGGCCGATTCGCCGAGATGGGCGGAGGCGGCTGCAGAAGCGGGATGGGACATGTTGATTGTGGACGAGGCCCATCATCTGGCCTGGAGTCCGGATCGGCCCGGAGCCGCCTATTCGGTGGTGGAGAAACTGGCGGAAACGGTGCCCAGCGTACTGCTGCTGACCGCTACTCCCGAACAAATGGGCATGGAAAGCCATTTTGCCCATTTGCGCTTGCTGGATCCGGATCGCTACGGTTCCTTTGAGTCCTTTCAACGGGAGCAGGAGGATTATGCCCGCCTGGCCGAAGAGGGTGCCGACTTGCATGCGGCGGGGAAAACCGATGAACTGCGTCGGCTATTGCAGGGACACGGGCCGGGTCGAGTGATGTTCCGCAATACCCGCGATCAAATTCACGGATTTCCACAACGCCTGGCGAATCCCGTGCACTTGGCGGACGATAAAAATGCAAAAGAGCGCTGGCTGGTCGATTTTCTTAGGGAAAACGCGCCGGACAAGGTTCTGGTGATCACCCGAACGGTGGCCCAGGTTAATGAGCTGGATGAACATATGCGAACCTTTCTGGATCCGGCGCCGGTGCTGTTTCACGAGGAGCAAACCTTGCTGGAACGGGATCGGCAGGCGGCCTGGTCTGCGGACCCCGGGGGCGCGGGTGCTGATCGCCTCGACATCGGTGGCGAAGGACGAAACTTTCAGTTTGTCCGACATTTGGTGCTCTTCGACATCCCCGCCGACCCTGAGCGGGTGGAGCAGCGGATCGGACGGCTGGATCGGATCGGACAGCAATCGGACATTCAGATTCACCTGCCGGTGATCGAAGGCACTCGAGAGGCGGGGCATTTACGCTGGCTGCACGAGGGTCTGCAGGCCTTTACCCGCCCCCTGCAATGCGGCCACCGCTGTCTGGAGATTTTCAGAGATCGGCTGGATCAGGTCGACGACGCTCTGATTGAAGAATCCCGCCTCACCGTCGAGCGCTTGGAGACCGAGCAGCGGTCGGGTCGCAATCGCCTATTGCAGTGGAAGCACGAATTGGCGGAGGATGTGGAGGCGGAACTACTGCAATTGCGGGAGATGGACGAGGATACGGAATTGCTCCCCTTT
The DNA here is from genome assembly GCA_018401235.1 of Kiritimatiellia bacterium. GTDB lineage: Bacteria > Verrucomicrobiota > Kiritimatiellia > SS1-B-03-39 > UBA6053 > UBA6053. The sequence goes on along the minus strand of JAGYLC010000192.1, from coordinate 707 downwards.
GTGGAGGACCTCTGGGCGGGATTCGGCCTGGAGGTCGAAAAGCTGCAGGCGGACGTATATGTGGTAAAACCGGGACCTTTTTATGGGGGAGAGTTGACCCTGCGGGAAGAGGGACTGCGCTTCACCCCGGATCGGAAGCGGGCATTGGAACGCGAGGATTTGGAGTTGCTGACCTGGGATCATCCGCTGGTGCGTGACGGCATGGAGGCCCTGCTCAGTTCGCGGAGTGGAAGTTGCGCCTGTGTGCGCTCGGACGATATCGAGACGCCCTGTGTTCAGGTGCTGTTCCTTCTCGAGGCGCCCGCCCCATCGGAGCTGCAAGTAAACCGATTTCTGCCGCCCACCCCGATTCTACTCACCCTGGATACTCACGGACGCAAAGTGGAGGAGATTCCGCAGGTGGCCGGAGATCACGAGGGCGGTTCGCTGGTGGCCCATCCCAGTTTCCGCAATGAATGGTTGCCCAACCGCATCCGCGACGCGGAGCGCAAAGCCGGTGGGGCCGCCAAAAGATTGAGGGAAAACGCCATCGGCGAAGCCGATCAGCTCCTCGGAGCCGAGATGGAGCGCTTAAAAGACCTACGAAAAATCAACGACCATGTACGCGCCAGCGAGATCGAAACCCTCGAAACGCAACAGGTGCGAATCCGAGAGGCCCTGCAACAGGCCCGCCCCCGCTTGGATGCGATTCGCCTGTTGCTTCCGTG
>JAGYLC010000191.1 GCA_018401235.1 Kiritimatiellia bacterium | reverse complement strand
ATTTGGTTGCGGATGTGCCGCGCTGTGATTTCTGTGGTTCCCCCTCGTGAAGGCTGGAGGGGGGCCCTTCCGGGAAGAAAAAAGATGCAAATCGTTCCGGATCAAGGTTGACACCGAAACGAGGATCGTCATATAAACATAGAATGTCATCCCATCTTCATTTAGGAGCTTGAACGTATGAAATCGACCCTGGTCAAACTATTCCTCATTCTCAATCTAGTGTTCTGCGCCGGTGTGGTTGCATTCAGTTTCCAGACCTTTCGGGACCGGGAATTGGTGAATGCCCGAAACTTGATGCACCAAAACAATCTGGACCGCATCGCCAATAACTTGAATTGGGGAGCACAAGTGGATGGAGAAAACCCGGAATTACGTCAATCCGGAGCTTTTCAATTGGTTCGCCCCCGCTCTACAGAAGATCTGGATGCACTCACCGACACCCTAAATAATCTCGCTACCGTAGCCGCATCACGACTTGGTCAGCTGCGCGAAGAGCATACGGAACTGGTTGTTACCCGAACGGAATTGGAAGAGATCCGTGAGACATTGAATCAAAAAGTAAGTGAATTGACTGATGTCCGGAGCAAAGTGTCTGGTTTGGAAAACGAATTGGCCGAAACCAGAACAGCCGCGCGGGAAACCACCCAACAGGTCGCCAGCTTGCAACGGGAAATTACCACCCTCGAATCCCGTGTCGAAAATCTTGATCGGCAAATCGCCGAGCGCGAGGCCCGCGAGGCCGAAATCACCAGACTACTGGCGGTACGCACCGGAGAGCGTGACCGCATCGAAACCCTGCTCTCGGCCGCCCGCAGACCGGTTGAACGTGACGGGTCCGTTTCCGACTGGCACGAGAAAACCGCCAGCGTGCTGGCCTCCGATCCCGAGTGGAACTATGTGGTGATTGACAAGGGCGAAGTGGATGTACTGCCCTTGTTTATTGAGGCCTTCGTTCACCGGGGTGATGATTTTATCGGAAAAATCCGGATCATGCAGGTGGAACGCACGGTTGCATTGGCCGAGGTGCTGGTGGACACGTTAATCGGTGGAGCCCAGATACAAACCGGTGACACCCTGTTCTTTTAATCCCACCCTTTTATAAAAAACATCCCGTCCACTTCCCTCAGGAGATTCCATCATGGATAAAGCATTAAAATCGATCATCGTAGTCAATTTACTTCTCGCGCTTGTAATTGCGGCTCTGGGTTTCTCATCCTTTCGCGAACGCAGAGTACTCAAAGCACAGTCATTGGAATTAGAACAGGCCGCCACTCAATTGGCCGAATCGCTGCAATGGGGGGAGGAAGTTCCCTGGGAGCAGGCGGAGGACCGCAAAGAACTGGCCTTTTCACTTACCCAGCCCGCGTCCCCCGGGGATCTGGATCAACTCAAACAAGAGCTGGATGAACTCTCCCGCTTCGCCACCCAGCGCATGGCGCAGGTCAATCAGGGGCATAACGCTCTAAATCACTCCTCCAATTCCCTCGCGGAGACCCAAGAGACCCTCCGCACCCGTGAACGCGAACTCACTGCGGCCCTCAATCAGGAACGGCAACTGACCGCCAGCCTTTCTGAACCGAGAACCCAATTGGCGGAAGCCCGATCCGCTCAATCCTCTGCGCAGACAAGCAAAACGAATTTGGAAGGGCAAGTCACCTCGAAAAACAGTCGCATTACCGATTTGACTAATTCCATTGCCTCGCTGGAAATCGATCTGGAAACCCGGGTCCAGCAACGGGACACCGCCCAAGCACAATACGAGCGCATCCGCAGAGGGGCCATGGGGATGGACGACGGGGAAAGCAGCACCGATATTCGGGGAACCACCGCCACCGTGCTCGCGGTGAATCCCAGTTGGCACTTTGTGGTTCTGGACAAAGGCATGGCGGATCAGATTGAAACCGAATATGTGGCCTTCGTTCACCGCGGACGGGATTACGTGGGCAAATTGCAGGTGGTCCGGGTCGAGGGTGATTTAGCTATTGCGGAAATCGTACCCAATTCCACCGTCGAACCCGGCATCCAGCCCGGCGACCAGATTTTCTTCTAACGGACCGACGGCATCACACCCCGGACCGACGGCATCCTTGCCGTCCACACACACCCCGGACCGACGGCATCCTTGCCATCATTTCCTCATTTCCCGCATTCTCCCACACTTTCCGCAAATAGTTCGTTTTTCGCCTTGAATCCATCCCCTTTTCCCGTATCAATCCCCCCATCTTAACTGATTCTAGTTCCAGCGTGGCTCAATGGTAGAGCGGGTGACTGTTAATCACTAGGTTACAGGTTCGAGTCCTGTCGCTGGAGCCATTTTAACTCTCTGTATGTCCGCATGCAGAGGGTTTTTTTTATCCCAAGATCTGTCATGGGACACTTGCAGCGTGATTACGCGAAGCGGGAAGTTATGAGAGTTGACCGTAAATTACCTTTGGCATACGGTTGACAATTGGCCGTTATTAAATTTGAGTCATGCATCATGACTCGCGATCGTCTTTTGTGAGGTCACTAAATATCTTTCAGGAACTTATCAGCGATATGGAAAATCAAGTCTGGGAATTTTGTAGAGAGGGCAGTAACGCACTACCTATTCGTTTTTCTGAAAGAACAGGAATTTTGGGTAGTGATGGGGATTCGGATATTATCATCATGCATCCTTCGGTCGCCCCCAGTCATGCACGGCTGGAAATTCAAGAGGATGGACTGGCCATTTACGACTTGGGTAGCGAAACCGGAATATTTGTAAATGATAGGAAAGAGGACGCTGTATTACTCCCCGCGGAAATGGACGAAGTGTTTAAAGTGGCGTT
>JAGYLC010000190.1 GCA_018401235.1 Kiritimatiellia bacterium | reverse complement strand
GAAAAATCGCTACTCCGACAGAATAGAGAAAGATGGTTCGAATTCGGTTCTCTCGCCAAGCCGCAAAGATCGCAAAGAAACTCTGTCATTCCTGGAGGCCATTCACGGTTCTTCTGACCTTCAGCGCGAAAGCCCCGTTTCCGAAGCTCATCCAAAAGGACGACTTCGCAGACCGTCTCCAACAGCCCCGGTCCTAATTCACGATGGTCGACAACGGCAGCGTCCACGATTTCTTTGCCTATGCTGTTCTCTTCCGTTTACGCACGAGAATAGCCAAATCCCATCTGTGAACGTGGGTCACTGGAAATCCGAAAACTCAGGCTCTGAAACCCGCCCCGCTAAAGCAGGGTGCTTTGAAGCCTCGTGAACGAGGGACTCTGAACGTACCGCCTCATCTACAACACCATTTTCACGCCGTCGACGGATCGGAAATGCTGGTCGAGGCTTTGCAACTGCTCCAGGGAGTCGGCGGTGAAGCTGAGTTGGTAACTCTGGTAGTTACCGCTGCTGCTTTGGTTGGTCGGCTGCAGCTTGTCAGCGAGTTCCACGGCAACGGCGGCTTCGTGAACCCGGCGGAACACGGTTTCACCGGCTTCGCAGACCAGGCGGATGTGGACATCGACCGGAAATTCTATTTCGGTGTCGCCGAAGGGATCCAGGCTCATGCCTCCTCCTTTTCACTTTCGCTTTGCCGTTTCACTTCTTCCCCTTTGAGTAAATCGTGCACCGCATGTAAATAGCCGATGATTCGATCTCGGTGCGGGCTGTGCACCAGTGCCGCCGACATTTCCGCTTCATCGAATTCACCGGGGGCTGCCCCGGGGAACCAGGCACCGCCGTTTCCAAACAGGTTATAGCGGGATTTGCCGAATTCGACCATGTCCATCGCTTTCGCCCAGGTGTAGAGGCGCATCAGTTCCCGGATGTGGAGCCCTCCGGGGGTTCGCTCCGGGGTGGGGATGCCGGCGGCGTAGGTTCGATGCCATCCGGGAACAAAGTGCGCATCCACCTCTTCCCGGATTCGCCGGGCGATGCGGTCGGATATAGCCTTTCGATCGTCGTACCACTGCATGGCCGCGACGTGTTCGGCGTAGTCTGTGGCCTTGGAGGCACCCAGACTGAGGGTGTGCACATCGTCGTGACTGAGGCAATAGAGGTCGTTGAATTGCATGGGGGTCAAGGGATCACAGAAATCGCGCAGTTTTTGGGGCGGATCCCAGAGTCGGCCCCCTTTGTCGTTCGGGCTTATGATGAAAACGCCCATGTCCTGATGGGCCGCGGCCTGAATGGCGGTCCAGTTGTCCTGATTCACGAAGTACCAGTGCACATTCATGTAATCGAAGCAGCCGCTGAAGGCCGCCTGCATGATCACATCGGAGGGCCCATGGGTAGAAAATCCGAGGAAGCGGATGCGCCCTTGCTTCCGCCATTCGAGCATTTGGGGCACCGCGTAGTCCAGACTGCGGGCCAGTTCATCGGGAGTGTTGATCCCGTGAATAGCAAGCAGATCGACCTGATCCAGCTTTAGTTTGGACATGCTGGTTTCGAAGGACTCTCTGAATTCCTCCCGGCTCTCCCTCACCCCGATTTTGGTCTGAACGATCAGCTTTTCGCGGGGGATGTCTTTGAATACGACGCCCAACTGCGCCTCCGAGGTTCCGTAGCCGCGGGCGGTCTCGATGTGGTTGATTCCGTGCCTCAAGGAGGTTTGCACGCATTCCCGCACATTTTGCGTCGATTTTTCGAGGATTTCCTCTTCGGAGAGGTCCTTCCACTCCTGCTGATACCGCATCCCCCCGGTGGTGAACACCGGCATCTGAAGCTCAGTACGGCCAAAACGACGGGTGGGAACGGGCTGGGAGATCTTCATGTGAGACCATTTAAAGTATATCAGCTCTTTCTGCAAGGGATAAGCAGGCGAATTCGTTGGGCTTAGGCGTTGACAGTCAGATTATTACTACTATATAGTCCCAAACTTTCAAATCCCCTCTGAGGGTTTTCAGTTGCCGCAAGGAATCTATTGTGTCAAAATCACCTACTAAAAAATCACCGTCCAAAAAAGCCAAGGCCGCTGCCGCAGTGAAACCCACAACCAAGAGTGCGCCCAGAAGCGTACTTAAGACCGCGTCGGTCAAGAAGTCCACCGTCGCTAAGGCGGCCAAGACTCCGGCAGCCGGAAAGAAGTCGTCTAAAAAGGCCACTGCGAAAAAGGCCACTGCGAAAAAGGCCACTGCGAAAAAGGCACCGGCGAAAAAGAAACGCGTGGCCAAAAATGCCGCCCCGGCTCCGAAAACGAATGAGAAAAAGTCCGTTGCGAAGTCGGCTCCGGTCGCCACCCGCTCCCATGCCCTGAAAATAAACGGAAAAGTGCCTCCTCCGAAATTGGGAAAATTGGTCAAGGGAAAACCTCTCAACCAGCGTGAATTGAAGAAGTTTAAAAAAATACTGGTCGAATTGCGCGAACGCCTGGTTGGGGATATCCTATTTCTTACCACGGATAATCTGCATCGGGCCGGGCGTGAAACCGGTGCCGATCTCTCCGGGTCTGCCCAACATTCGGCCGATCACGGTACTGACAACTTTGATCGTGAGTTCGCCCTCAGTCTGGCCAGCACCGAGCAGGACGTGCTTTACGAAGTGGACGAGGCCCTCATGCGTATTCAGGAAGGCGAATACGGTGTTTGCGAAATGACCGGGGTGCAGATCGAGCGCGCCCGGCTGGAAGTGATTCCCTACACTCGCTACAGCGTGCAGGCCCAATCCAAAATGGAGCAGAGCCGCGCCAAATACCGTCCTTTCGCCCAGACCTTCCGAGGCTG
>JAGYLC010000019.1 GCA_018401235.1 Kiritimatiellia bacterium | reverse complement strand
CGCACCCCGAGCAAGCTCGGGGTTTGGTGTACTCTTTGTATTCTCTGAACACCCATTTTGATTTGCGATGGAATTTTACAAAATTCCACCTCAAACTGAGGTCTGGTGCTCCTTTACGGGGCTATTTTTTATAAACGGAACAAATTCAACGCGAGCCTGTCGGCATAAAACGGCGGTCATCCGGATCGGGACGGAAAGGTTTGGGGGTAGAACCGGAATGATCCGATTCGGTTTCAACTTTTTGGCTTTCCGGGTATGCGAGGTCGATAAACCACTTGCCTGATTTCATCAAATAAAGGCCAAAAATAAGAGGCAGAATGCCGGAGAGGAATATACTGACTTTACCGTAACAGGGTAGTTTTTAAGAAATCCTCACTCGCTTCAAAGTCAGGATCGGTTCCGTTTGTCGCTCGCATCAGGGGGATGACTTTTCGTCGAATCCCCATTCCACAGGCTTCAACATACCCATGATCACGCAACACATCCATGATCATGGGATTTCTCGGTGTTCTTTGTCCGGCGATCATTTTATCGACCGTCATGGAATTCGGGAGTTTACCCGGACTGACAACCTCTAATCTGTCCGAAAAAACGGAGACTTCAATTTCCAATGCTTTTGTCCAATCTCTGTGTGCAACCGCATTCAATACGACTTCGCGAATTGCCTCACGTGGATAATCCGTGCACGTTTGGCGTCTCATTGTTTCCGATATGTTGTCCTCCTCATGCATGATAAATGGTGCAATTCTTTCGGCAAACGTCTCGACAAGGCCGGGATCCACCAATTCTTTGTTTCCGGATGGAGTATTTTCCCAACGGCCTATCAACGGGCGGTCGATCACCGTATCCAGTTTCGCTTCATATTCCTTGTCCACCCCATCAAAAACCACGAGTCGGATTCCGGCTTGCCTCATGAACCTCATTGGATTGATTCCAAAGCAAACAAGTCCACCAACCGAACAAACCATGTTGCCATGACCATCCGGCGCCATGAAACCCATGCCCACCAAACGACTCACCCACTGTTCCGTATCCTCGACACTGGGAACGTCCGGATCCACAATGATTTCCCGAAGATAATAATCGATTTTATGGATGTCCAGGTTCGCAATGGACGTGCCCGGAACCGGCATGACCTCCACATGCAAAAGCCCTCCGGCTTCGAACAACCTCAACTGCTGTTCGCGGGTCGCGATCTCAGAGCGGTCCCCCATGCGGATGTAAACATCCTCCCGTTGGTTGTGCCGCAGGACGTATGGCTTGGATATTCCACGTCCAACCGTGACGACGGCCACACGCGAGTTCGGTTCCAAAACAATCTCCTCGTAAAAAGGAATCATCTGTGGATGGACCTTATCGCGAAATACGTTCAGTACCCATTCTTGGGTGTTTTCACGTTGTAGCCCGGTGATCGAGCCGTCATCTTCCACACCAAGTACTATTTTACCGCCCTCGTGGTTTGCAAAGGCAACAATCTCTTTGGCCAACTGTTCTGGCCGGATATCGTCTCGTTTGAACTCGATTCCGGAGTTCTCTTTATTTGATATGATTTCCAAAAGTTCTGATTTGAGCATACCTAAAATCCGTATTTAACTTTGCGTTGGTTGAAGGCGGTTCTGCCTCCTTCGAGAATGTTGGCCGCATTATGCTTTACATCCGGTACGTCGATCGCGCCTTGTGATTCCTCGGGTATTTTTGCCAAGTCCTCCGAAGCTTCCAGTACACCGATCCATTCCGCATCACCGAAAACGGGGATATTTGCGTTGTGGGTGGCGAAAATAAATTGGCGGGAAATTTTTGCGGATCGCAACTCTGCTACGATCCGGTCGGCAATAAAAGCGTTGTCCAGATTGTCTTCCGGTTGATCGACGATTAAAGGATCTTTATTTTGCAAAAGAATTAGATGGAGAATTGCTGTGCATTGCTGTCCGGTTGAGAGTTTCTCCAGTGGGCGGTAGTTTTCCGCACCGTCGTGGGCAGTGTTCAGCTCAATACGTACCTGGTCCGGCAGCTCGATTTCTTCAAGTTGAAGTATATTTTCCGTGGAAAGGCGAGCGAGCGCATCCGCAACGGTTGGCGTTATTCCCCAGGCGGCATCTTGCAGGGCGGATGCACCCTTCCTAATGCGTTCTGCAAGTTTAACTGGCGAAAAGTCCTCCGCCTCCTGAACCCATCCCAATCTATTTCCCCCTACGTTCTCCATACTGCAACCTTTGAGAAAATCGATGATCGGTTGGCGATTTGCTTCAGGTCTCACGGTGAGACGCATCTTGTCGCGAAGAGTGCGATTCAGTTTCTTCAGCGATCTTTCAAAACGAGCGGAGCGCTGGGAGCGAATTTCAGACCATTCGTTTAGCAGGGATTGGCGCTGGAGAGCCAACTCGAGGACGAGTTCCTTTAATGATTCGATCTGATTTTTTTTCGGGCGAAGCTGCTCAATGTCTTTCAATAGCTTCTGAAATTCCATCCCAACTTGTCGTCCAGTCTTCCCTTCGCTGGTGGGTAACTCTTTGAAGGTGTTTTCCAGCGACTCTTCATCCGCCGCGATGGCTGATTTCAGCTTCACTACTGAATCCATTACAGTTTCGCGGGATGCGGCATGCACAGACTCCCACTCCTTGAGGAGAACCTCGGCTTTGGACTTGAGGGTATTCAGTTCTTCACGGATGTCTTTAAACACAGTTGGATGCGGCAGTGCCCCGATGGCTTGCTCACTCAAGAATGCGGTATCCGGAAGATTGTCATAGACCGCTTTAAATGCGTAAGCCAACTGATCTAATTCCTGTTCTACGATGCGCTGAATGATCCGTTTTTCGGCCTCCAGTTGGGGAATAATTTTCAATTTCTCCTCAATTCCCAAATTCTTAAATTGCTGAATTTGCTCCTCGATTTTGGGAATTCGGGACACTTCATCCTCCAGGTCCGCAACAGACTTTTTCGCCGCGAGCAGCTTAAGGCGATTTTCATGAAGTTTCTTCAACACATCCTGGTTCCTTGCCTCATCCGAGTTGGCGCCTTCTTCCAGAAAACGGGCCAATAAACGCGACTGACCGGTTTCGCTTTGGGCAATTTCATAAATTTCGTTTTGGCCGTAAAGCTCAATACCCGGCAAAATTTCCAAAGGAGTGAAAGCTGACGGTTTACCCTCGTCATCCATAACAATAGGATCTTCGCCGTAACGCCGCGCAATAGTGAATTTTCGGCCATTCATCTTCGAGGAGCGAACAAGCAGTTCTACCCGGGCTTTGGACTGCCCGAGCTTCTCTTTCACGATTTGGTCGTGTTGCTTCTTAGCCGTTTGTCCGATGGGTTTAAGATCAAGGGCGTAGCGCATGCTCTCCAATAGCGTCGATTTTCCGGTACCCCGGCCGCCAATTATCAAGTGTGAACGAGTTTACGATAGAGGACTCCATTGTCGTCGGTACAGTGAGCTGCATAAGCAAATCCGCCCAGTTCATGTACTTTTTCCAATAACGCATGTCCCCCCAAGCTTGATGGCCAGACGCCATTGCCAGGGTCCGTAAGTCCCAGGGCACCCAGATACCGATTTAACTGAACTGTCGATGTATCTTCCGGAAAAAGGCAGACAAAGTGCGCTTTCTCCGTTGTTGGGATCTCAAAGCCCGGAAAAACGATGATCTCATGTTCTGTGAAAAGAGTTCGGATCGCATCGACCGCATCGACATTTCCATGATCGGCAAGTCCGATGACCTTAATGTCGTTCTCGATAGCAATGTTCAGCAACTGTTGATTATATTCAGATTCAGATAATCCATGTTCTGTTCCTCGATAGCGAATGTATCAAGCCGGGTTCACCTGCAGGGCGCATTTCCAAAAGGCAGCTTTTGTGTAGATTGAGTTTTTCATAATTTGAAAATATTAAATTCCCAACCCCGGCAACCGATCCACCACCTTCATCGTCTCCAGGCTGACGGTGATGATGCGGAGGAAGAGTTCGAGGGGGTATTTGGGGTTGTGGAGGGTTTCGGTGGCGTAGTGGTTGGCGTCGTTGGTGATGCCGCTGTTTTTGTCGGTGGTGACGCGTTGGCGGTCCATGACCCATTCGAGGGCGGGTTTGCCGTTGACGATGTAGGTGTAGGCTTCCTGGGGGATGTTGCGAATGGTGATGTGGGGATTGTAGACCACCACGCTCTTGTCGGCAACACTTTTTCCGGTTTCGGGGTCCTCGGTCTTGCCAAATTTCATTTTGTGCCGCAGATAGGCGACGGTTAATTCTTCAAAATAAGTCCCCTTCTCGCGCTCGGTGACCGAGGCGTCGCGGAAGGTGGACAGGAGATGTTGGAGAGGGCTTTCAGACACCCTTTTATCGCTACCCATTTGTATCGACTTGTCAATCCACGAAATGGGTCCCGGGTCCGGCCGGTACGGCTGATTTTTTGAAAATGGCAACTTGAGAAGAGTTATCCCGACCTGGGCGGGTCCCAGTACCGGGCCCTGATGCGGGGGAAGAAGACAATGCTTTTTCCCGCAAACAGCAAGGCGGGGGCTGAATACAGTGCATGAAACCTGACAATCGGATTTTTTTGTGGTAGGCGGGGTTCATGAATATTTCTTTTCACGACACCCTGTGGAACATGCGAAACGAGGATCTTTTGCTGCGGTTGAAGCTGCTGAAGGTAAAGCCGGAGATCAAACACAAAGGCGGGCTCATCGACACCCTCAAGCGTGCGTACGCCGGGGACGGCCTTCGGCGGATGTGGGAAACGCTTTCGGAACTCGAGCAGGCGGCGGTGGCGGAGGCCGTGTATCACTCCGATCATCGGTTTCAGGGCGGGATCTGGGGCGCGGACGATTTATGGTGGATCTCCCGATACGACGGTCTCCGCGCGTTCCGGCTCACCGAACTCGGTGCCTATTTCATTGGCATGGAAGCCGACTTTGTTCCGTCGCCCTCCACGTCCACGCTTGTTTTGGAAGTGGGAGGCAATTTGGTGATTCGCCATAAATCCGGGACCCTGGAACCGGCGGACCGCCTTCTGCTGGAGGCGTGGGCTGAAAAAATCGAGCCCGACGCCTGGCGGCTGAACCGGGAGCTTGCACTGTCGGCGGTGGAGCGAGGTCAAAAAGCGGAGGATGTTGCGGCGTTTCTGCGGAGCCGCGACCCGCAGCCCCTGCCCCAGACGGTGGAGGGGTTCCTCATCGGCGCGGAGCGCGACGGTCAGGCCGTTCGGTTTTCCTCTGAGGCGCTTCTGTTCGAATGCCGCGATGAGGAAACGGCTGAACGGATTTGTTTACACAAAACCCTCGCCACCCTTTGCCACCGCAGCGGCAGGAAAACTATCACAGTCCCGGTGGCCCACGCGGAGAAATTCAGAGACGGGGTGAGAAAACTCGGATTGGGAGTGGTCTAAAGCTCTTGTTCAAGATGAATGGACGCGAAAGGGTTGCTTCCTCGCCGGCTCATCCACCATGCTTGCGTGCAAGAGGAGGATGTCGTCGTAATGGTTTTCGTCATAGACGCGAGGCTGTAAATTCACCGAAACCGTTTGTTGCGACGCGATGCTGGAGGACCCGGATTGTTTTTATGAATTTCCCACTTGATAACTTAGTCAATTCATCTTAGTCATATTTTATATGAAGACCGTATCCATGCATGAAGCCAAGACCCATCTGTCCCGTTTGGTGAATGAAGCCCTGGCGGGGGAAGAGGTCATCATTGCGCGTCATCATCAGCCGCTGGTGCGTCTGACGGTGGTGGCGGATCCGCCAACAGCCCGTTCCTTCGGAGGGGTGCCGGGCCTTGTACTCCGCATGGAGAATTCTTTCGATGACTCCCTGGAGGATTGGGAGCAGGATTTGGTTCCCAAAGAGACACCGTAATCTCATGCGACTTCTACTGGACACACACACGATTCTTTGGGCCCTCTCCGATGACCCGCGCATGTCTGAAACCGCCCGGGAAACGTATGCATCATGCGGACACATGTATTTCAGCATCGTGAGTTTATGGGAAATAGGGATCAAACTCGGTCTCAACCGACCGGATTTCCAACTGACCGAAAACTGGTGGCAGGTGATTCCGGAAACCCTCACTCGCACCGGGGTTGTACGTTTGGAACTTGAACCGATCCATTGTAAACAGGTGGCCTCGCTTCCGCTGCATCATCGCGATCCTTTTGATCGACTACTCATCGCGCAAGCTCTCAATTTAGGTGCGGGTATACTTTCAAAAGATCAAAAAATGGATGCGTATGATATCCGGAGGATTTGGTGAATCATGAACAAAAACACACAAGAAACCGTCGTGGTCATCGGGGCGAGTGCGAATCCGGAACGCTATTCCAACAAAGCCGTGCGGGCGCTGCTCGACCATGGACACGAGGTAATTCCGGTGCACCCCGCGGTCCGGGAGGTGCAGGACGTTCCCGTGATTGCATCGCTTGAAGATATTGAGGCGGAGGTGGACACGGTGACCCTGTACGTGAACGCGGCGCAATCCTCTAAGCTGAAGGACGCGCTGCTGGACCTGCACCCCGACCGGGTGATCTTCAACCCCGGCGCGGAAAACACCGACCTTCGCGTCGCGCTGGAACGCGAACACATCGAAAGTCTGGAGGCCTGCACCCTGGTGATGCTGGCGACGGGGCAATTTTGAAGCTGTTTCGATTGACAGAAACGTTCTGGTCTGTAGGATTCAACATGCACCAAAACATGTACATATACGGATACAAACATGACAACACTGACAGCGACCGATGCGCGAAAAGGCTTTTTTGAGTTGTTGAAATCCGCTCGGGAACTTCACGAGGTATACCATATTCGATACCGCGGCGGGGATGCCGTGCTCATGTCGCAGGACGAATATGACAGTATTCTGGAAACCATGGATCTGCTTTCCGCCCCCGGATTCCGGGAGGGATTCGATCAATCTCTTCAAGAGGCGGCGAGCGGGCAGACGGTATCTTTTGAGGAGGTGTTCGGGGAAGAGCAGTGAGGTACACGGTTCGATTCACCAAACAAGCCGCCAAGGACGTGAAAAAACTCACGCCCAAGCTGCAGGTGAAACTGAAAGAGATTCTGCGCAATCGCGTCGCGGTCGACCCATACTCCGGCAAACCGCTGCTGGGGGATTTGAAAGGACACTACTCCGTGCGTTTGAGCTATAAAGACCGCATTGTCTATTCTGTCAACGATCATGAACTCATCGTTCTCGTCGTCCGGGCGAAAACGCATTACGGCGAATAAGCATTCTATAAATTAAATGGAGGCAATCCCATGAGTCTGAAATCAGAATATCCATTGTACATCGCCAACCGGGCGGAGTCGCCGAATCTGGACTTGGAAGTGACGGACAAGTATTCCGGCGAGGTGGCCGCGCGGGTGCCGCTGGCGTCGCCGGAGCTGATTGACCGGGCGATTGCGACGTCCGTGAAAGCCGCAGTACCGATGGCGAAGATGAACCGTATGAGCGCCAAGCGGTGTTGCGGCATTGCGTGAAACGCTTCGAGGAGCGCTTCGATGAATTGGCGGAGTCACTGTGCATCGAGGCGGGCAAACCGATCAAGGACAGCAAAGGCGAAGTGACCCGGTTGATCGACACCTTTCAGATTGCCTGTGACGAATCGGTGAAGGCGCATGGAGAGATGCTGAATCTGGAAATCGGCGAACGGACGAAAGGCTATCGCGGCTGGACCAAACGGGTGCCGATTGGGCCCTGTTCGTTTATTTCGCCGTTTAATTTTCCGCTCAATCTCGCCGCCCACAAAATCGCCCCCGCCATCGCGGCGGGCTGTCCCTTTGTGCTGAAACCGGCCAGCAAAACTCCCATCGGGGCCTTGTTGATTGGTGAGATTCTGGCGGAAACCGATTTACCGGAGGGCGCGTTTTCGATTCTGCCCTGCAGCCGCGACGGCGCGGATCTGTTCACCACCGACGAGCGCTTGAAGTTTCTAAGCTTCACCGGCTCGCCGGACGTGGGCTGGAAGCTCAAAGAAAAGGCGGGCAAGAAAAAGGTGATTCTTGAACTCGGCGGCAACGCGGCCTGCGTCATCGACGATGTCCTGCTCCACCTCATGGAGAACTGCCCGAACTACAATCAGCACAAGCCCATCCTCACCAAAATTGCCGATTACATCGCCGAAAAGCGGGACGGCCTGACCTCAACCAAAACCTTCAAGCCCGACAAAGAAGCCGCCAACGCCCGCGTCCTCGCGGAAGCAATCAGGAACCAGAGATTGTGAGAAACTCCGTGCCTCACTGCCTCTGTGATAAAATTCACCACCCGCTTCGCTGGAGGCACCGAGACACGGAGAAAAGATGTAAAACAGGTATATTTTATGAAGTCCAATAACACTCCACAAACCAACTTCTCCGTGCCTCTGTGCCTCCGTGGTAAAAACCAATTCAGAAAGGTGTACTCAAAATGAATAAAAACTTAATCGAGAGTGATTTGACGAGGGAGATTATTGGTGCCGCGATTGAGGTTCACCGCTACTGGGGACCGGGACTCATCGAAAGCATCTACGAAAAAAGCCTGGCGGTGGAACTGGAGAAAAGAGCCATCCCCTTTCAGCGGCAATTGAAGCTGAAACTGACCTACAAAGGAATTGATTTGAATGAGGATTTTCGGCTCGATCTGATCGTTGGCGATAAGGTGGTCGTTGAATTGAAGGTTGTCAGGGAATTAGCTCCGATTTTCGAGGCACAACTTTTATCCTACATGCGGCTGACACAATGTCGTGTCGGCCTTCTCATCAATTTCAATGTCCCGGTGTTAAAAGATGGAATCAAGCGCCTTGTCCTTTAATCTCCTCTTCTCCGTGTCTCCGTGACTCCGTGGTGAAAACAAACCACCCGCTTCGCTGGAGGCACCGAGACACAGAGGCAGGTTCAAACCAGATTTTTCTATTCCATGATATTCACCCCCATTTCCTTAAACAAATTTCCTCCGTGCCTCCGTGCCTCGGTGGTAAAATCTTAACCGCATCATGATCCGCCGCTACAGTTCCCGCACCGAAGCGCTTGACAAGGAATTCCTTGCCAAGGCGCTGGAGGGTGCCGCGAAGTATTTCCGGATTGCGGGTTATTTCCGCAGTTCGATTTTCGAGCTGGTGGGGGAAGAGATCGCCAAGATTCCCGAAGTGAAGATTGTCTGCAACTCCGAGTTGGATGCCATCGATTTCCAGGTGGCTTCGGGACGGGCTATGGCGATCAAGGAGCGTTGGAACCAGGTGGACCTGGAAGCGGAATCCCTGCTTCAACGGGAACGTTATGTGCGTTTGGATCAGTTGCTGAAAAGCGGAAATGTTGAAATCCGGGTGGTGCCGCGCGAACGTCTGTTTCTCCACGGGAAAGCGGGATCGATTCATTATCCGGACGGGAGTCAAAAGGCCTTTATCGGTTCGGTGAACGAATCAAAAAGCGCCTTTGCCCACAATTACGAATTGCTGTGGCAGGATGACGACGAGGCGGCGGCGCAGTGGGTGGAGGAGGAGTTTTGGGCGCTCTGGCAAGATGCCGTTCCCCTGCCAGACGCGATTGTAAAAGAAATCAGCCGGGTGGCCAACCGGCAGGAAGTGACGGTGGAGGCCTTGGCACCCCGGGCATTGCCTGCGGCGGCCATGGCGGAGGCGCCGATTTACCGGGGCGGGGAGCAACTCCAGCCCTGGCAGCGTTCGTTTGTCACCCTTTTCCTCGAACACCGCGAGATCTACCAGCGGGTTCGTCTGCTGTTGGCGGATGAAGTCGGCGTGGGGAAAACGCTCTCGATGGCCACCAGCGCCTTGGTCAGTGTGCTGCTGGGCGATGGCCCCGTGCTGATTTTTTCGCCAGCAACCTTGACCCTCCAGTGGCAGGTGGAATTAAAAGACAAGCTGGGCATTCCCACCGCGGTCTGGTCCTCGCAGAAGAAAGCCTGGCTGGGTACCGAGGGTCAGGTGCTGTCGCCCAGGGGCGATTTCAGTCAGATTGGCCGCTGTCCGCACCGCATCGGCATCGTGTCCACCGGCATCATCATGCATCAGCGGGAAGACAATGACTTTGTCCGGGAGGCCGGGGAGTTGCTGAAGAACCGCTACGGGATGGTCATCCTGGATGAAGCACACAAAGCGCGTTCGGCCTCCTTTCCGGGCAATCGCACTCCCGAGCCTAACAACCTGCTGCTGTTCATGCGGGAAATCGCCCAGCGGACGAAACATCTGATTTTGGGCACGGCCACACCGATCCAAACCCGGGTGTCCGAGTTGTGGGACTTGTTGGGCATTCTCGGATACGGAGCGGATTTCGTATTGGGGGATTCGCTCTCCCCCTGGAGGCAGATCGACAGGGCCGTGGACTTGGTCACGGGCCGGGTCCAACCCGTGGACAGCGAAGAGGCCTGGCAGTGGATCAGCAATCCTTTGCCCCCGGCGGAAGACGATCTGCTGTTCAGCAATATTCGGGATGAACTGTCTATTTCCAAGCGTCGACACAGTTGTCCGCACGTGTATGAGGATCTGGGCTATATGGTGCAGGAATTGTGGCTGCCCTCCGCGCTGGAGCGGGATTACTTCCGGCAGCACAACCCGCTGGTCCGCCACGTGGTATTACGCAAGCGGAAGGAACTGGAGGAGATGGGGCTTCTGGATCGCGTGGGCGTCCATACCCATCCCATGCCGGAAAAGGCGCATCTTTACGAATCCCGCTTTGTGTCGCTCGGTCAGTATTTTGACACCGCGAACTGGGTGGCCAAGGAATTGGCCCTGGCTTTCCCCGGTGAAGTGGTGGCGGTGTATGCCGGGGTCGGCAAAAGCGGCCTGTATCGGAACGAGGACTTCAACAGTGTGGATCGCGAATCGGTCAAGAAAGCGGTCAAAAACCGCGAGATACGCCTGGTGGTGGCGACCGACGCCGCGTGTGAAGGCCTCAACCTGCAAACGCTGGGCACGCTCATCAATGTCGATTTACCCTGGAATCCCTCCCGCCTGGAACAACGGCTCGGCCGCATCAAGCGATTTGGCCAGGCCCGGAAAAACGTCGATATGCTCAATCTCGTGTACGCCAACACGCAGGATGAACGCATCTACAACGTCCTGTCGAGTCGACTCAAAGACACCTACGACATTTTCGGTTCGCTCCCGGACACCATCGAAGACGACTGGATTCAGGACGAGGAAGAGCTTCAAGAGCGCATGGACGAATACATGCACGAACGGCAGCGGGCCACCAACGCGTTCTCGGTAAAATACAAAGCCACCGTAGATCCCCATCAAAACAAGTGGGAGTTGTGTGAAAAAGTCCTCTCCCGGCGGGATATCATCAACAAGCTCAGCGAGTCCTGGCGGGCATAGTCGATCATAGGCCTGAAATACGCCATTGAGGACATGACGGAAATCCGGACGCTGGTGATTCGGGACAAAAATAGGGTTTCGCCTACCAGATCGCGTCCAGGGTCTTCAAACTGCCGCGGGTGGCCACGGCGAGAAGTTGTCCATCGGCCTCAAGTATCCGCACGTTCCATCCGCGTTCCTGCTGCCAGTCTTCTTCGGATGCCTTCACCAGCGCACGGGTTTGGTCGTCGAAGACGAAGAGGTGGACCAGTTGCCCTTCAATGGAAAAGCAGAGCAGGCTGACCTTGCCGCCGCGTCCATCCTCGAAGACTTTGCAGCCGTTGCCTTGCGCGGTTTCGAACAGGGCCGGAAGCGTGGCGGGCACGGGGGCGCCCTGCGTCCGCACCCAGGCCCGCAGTTCGTCGGCGGAATCCGCCATGTGGTCCAGCGAGCGGGCGCTGTCGGCGAGCCGGGCGACGTGAAAGTCCTCCGGAATCCGGGAAACGCGGGGGTTAAGGGCGAACATTATTCCCAAGGCGATCAGGAGCATGGCGGCCATGGGAAGCACGATTCGGCTCCACCGTGACAGACGGGAAGAGTGTCGCACATCCAACGAGGCCGTGGCCAGCAAGGTATCCCGGTCGGTTTCCGGGGCGTGAATGTTGGTCAACAGGGCGGAGATACGGGCATCGAAGGCCTGCTGGTGTTTGAGCCATGACGCAAGGCCGGGATCGTGCTCACACTGGTCGAGAGCTTCACGAAAAATCGGGTCCCGGGCGTCGGCCCCGTTGGGTCGATAGGCGGAAAGGAGTTCTTTGGCGGCGGGGTTATCCATGGCGGGCCTGTTGGGGAAAAGGGATGATGAGAGGTTTTTCTACGTGCCCCATACGTTCGCGAAGTTGGTCTTTGGCGCGGCGCAGGCGGGACATCACGGTTCCGATGGGGATGTCCAGGGTGGCGGCGATTTCCTTGTAGGAGAGCTGTTCGATGTAAAAGAGCGTGACGGGGGCGCGAAAAATGTCGTCCAATTCCCCCAACATGCGAATCAGCACTTTGGCGTCGTGCGACAATTCGCCTTCGTGTCCGGTGGTGCCCCGCAACTCGGGGGAATCGTCCAACGACTGGCTCGGGTATCGGACATTGCGACGGTACTGATCCACATGTTCGCGATACAGAACGCTGAAAAGCCAGGATTTGATCTTTTTCGGATCCCTGACTTTATCGCGGTTTTGCGACAGTTTATGAAAGGCGTTCTCGGTCAGATCCAATGCGCGGTCGTGCTGTTGACAAATCGAGAGCGCAAAACGGTACAGCGGATCATACCACTCGTGTACGGCCAGGTGCAAATCTTGATCGGTGATGTTCATGGGATCTTGACGATTCGGCATGTGATTTATTCCCGGCGGGGTTGATTTTTTTCGGATGAAAACGGGCAGTTATCACTATCTCCGGGCTATGCGGAATGTCAATTCATTCATTTTGACCAGGACTTTCCCGGGCGCATCTCAGAATGGGTGACAACCCTGAGGTTTGCAAATAGTAGTTGTCGGCGTTTACGCCACAGGCCGCCTGCATGGACATTGGCTCCGGTCCGTGGCGTAAACGTCGACGGCTACTTTCTGCACAATGCCATTCAGGACAACCCCATCCTACCTGGAAAAGGAGTTCAGTCACCCATTCTGAGATGCGCCCGATTTTCCCAATTTTTTTAGTATAGGATCAGCGACCCGACTCAACCCAAGCCCGGCCCGCAAGGGCTGGGTTCGGTGGAATTTCCCAAAACGAGATCCATCGGACCGGATAAAACCGTCGTGACCTGAGCCGCACCGTTGGTGCTCATTTATATTGCAGACTCTGTCCGCACTTCTTTCAGTCAGGAGACTTTTTCACTTTTCCCACTTGCATAAAATCATTATGTGAGTATTTCATCACATATACATGAAAACACTTTCCCACTCACAACGTCGATACGAATTGCAGGCGGAGATGATTTCCGCTCTGGCGCATCCTATCCGGGTGGCGATAGTGGATCTGTTGAAGGATGGCGAGGTCTGCGTATGTGAAATCGCGGAGCACATCGGCGCGGAACGGTCGAACACCTCCCGTCATCTGGCCGTGATGCTCAAAGCCGGTGTGCTCAAGACCCGAAAAGACGGTTTGCAGGTGTTTTACTCCCTGCGCACCCGCTGTGTGGTCACCTTTCTGAACTGTGCCAGCCAGGCCATTGAGGAGAACCTGCGCGAGCGCACCGATGCATTCTCCATTTGATTTTTTTTGATACTGTAAGTGAGTATATCATCACATAAGGACTTAATATGAATCGAACAGACACCACGGCCGACATCTTTCTGGACTCCAAAAAGCTCCTCTGGGGAATTGGAATTTTTCTGTTGTTTTTCATCCTCCCTCTGGGTTGGCAGCGTTTTGATCAGTCGATCTTTGAAGCTCTCTATCTGGCCCGTGAATATGCCCGGGCCCACGTGCTGCTCTGTCTGCTGCCCGCCTTTTTCATTGCCGGCGCCATCGCGGTATTTATCTCCCGCGACGCGGTGATGACCTATCTGGGCCCCAAAGCCCACAAGGTGCTCGCCTACACCGTCGCTTCGGTAAGTGGAACCATTCTCGCGGTTTGCTCCTGCACCGTGCTCCCGCTCTTCGCGGGCATCTGGCGCAAAGGCGCGGGACTGGGCCCCGCTGTCGCCTTTCTCTACTCGGGCCCTGCCATTAACGTGCTGGCGATTGTCATGACCTCGGCGGTGCTGGGGCCGTCCATGGGCATCGCCCGCGCCGTTGGCGCCATCAGCTTCAGTGTCATCATCGGCCTGGCCATGCAGGTTATTTTCCGCAAATCCGAGTTGGAGCGCAGCGCCGAGATGAAGCACTTTGACGACGCCCCTCAACGTCCGCTTTACCAAACCGTGCTCCAGTTCCTGGCCCTGGTCGGCATTCTGGTTTTCGCCAATTGGGGGAAATCAAGCGAACCCGAAGGACTCTGGCACGGGATATACGCCGGTAAATGGCTGATCACCACCGGTTTCGGCATCATGCTGGCGGTCGTTCTCACCAAGTGGTTCGGTCTCAAGCGCTGGAAAACCCTTTCCATCGCCGCCGCCACCGCGGTTATGTGGGCGCTTACCCGCTGGGTGATTCTTCCCAACTGGGGCGATAGTCTCCCCGGGATCGACGAGGGAATCCCCTACGGTGCCCTGATCCCCTTTGTCACCGCCATCATGGGCCTCACCATCTCCATGTCGGTGGGCAACCGACCCAAAGAGGCCCTGGACTGGATGGATCACACCTGGAATTTTACCAAACAGATCATGCCCCTGCTCCTGATCGGGGTGCTGGTGGCCGGTTTTCTGCTCGGACGTCCCGCACACGAGGGCATGATCCCCTCCGAATGGGTCTCCTCCCTGGTGGGCGACAACAGCATCTCCTCCAATTTCTTCGCCTCCATCATCGGCGCCTTTATGTACTTCGCCACCCTCACCGAGGTGCCCATCCTCCAGGGCCTCATGGGCAGCGGCATGAACAAAGGCCCCGCCCTCGCCCTGCTCCTCGCCGGCCCCGCCCTCAGCCTTCCCAACATGCTGGTCATCCGCAGTGTCATGGGCACCAAAAAACTCTCGTCTTCGTCAGTCTGGTGGTGGTCATGAGCACCATCGCCGGCATGATCTACGGGAGGTGGTTTTGAAGGAGAAGTCAGAGTGCAGAGGTCAGAGGTCAAAAAGTGAGATAGACATTCCTGTCTGGCGCACTGGGAGGCCCCCTGGAATTGAAGTTCAGAGGTCGGAGGTCATTGGTCACTTGTCACTTGTCATTGGTCATTGGTTTAAAAACACCAATATATAAAGGCCGAACTTCTCACAAAAAGGAAACATCCATGAAAAGAAGATCAAATCGAAACTCAAGACTACACACGAACGCGAGATCGGCCGCCGGATTCATAATCCTGGGGTTCCTGTTTGTGCATAGCGGCTGCGGGCAATCGGAATCACATCCACTCGAGGATTCAAGCGCCGAGCCTCGGGAAAGCGCGTTCATCGCTCCCGCTGTGGATGTTCCCGAAGACGCTCCCGCGCTTCGTGACGTCTATCCGACTCTTTCCAGTGGCGCTCTGCGGCTGGCCCGTTTGGTCGATGCTGAATTCGCCTTGGAAATGGCCGAAGACCGCTTGGAGTTCCCGCCCTACTCCTGTGGGCCCACATACTTCGGAGGCGGATGTTCCCTGAGATGAGTGATTCCCTAACTTTCCGGTGGCGTTTTTCCTTGTGATGAGAACCATTGACCCAGGAAGAATAAATCGCCCTGGTCTTTGGCCCGGTGGGTTTTGGACTTCATTTTCCACAGCAATTCAGGCCCGGCAAAGGGAATACGAACCCCCTGCAGCTCGCGCCAACAGATCCACTCCTGCGCATCCTCGTACGCCAGGCCGGACGTTTTCGCCATGAGGTCCACCAGAATTTCATCCGCGACCCGCAGTACGATGTATTTCCGGAGGTCACCCGGATCCAATTCGGTGACGCACTGATCGGGCAGTGTCATCAACGCGTCGAAAACTTTCTTTTCATTTTCGTCGTCGGCGGCTACCAAAAGATCAATATCGCCGGTGGTACGGGGATATCCCGCCATGATGACGGCAAAACCGCCTACAATGATGTATTTGGCTCCCCTGGCGTTCAGTTCCTGGCATAAATTCACCAAGTCCTTTTCCTCCGGAGCGCGTGGAGTCAGGTCCGAGCTGTCTTCAAGAGATGATCCATCATCCATTGATCCGCCTCCTCGTGTGATGAAAATTTGTACACACCCTTTGTCATGGATCCGAAAATTTTGCGGGGCATTTTGGACTGCAAGTCCATGCCGTATCGAACCGGGTCGCCGATGTGCAATCTCCTCCCGACTGTTTTACCTATGGTTTCCTCCAGATTGATATGATGTGTTTCCATGACGATGATTTATGAGTTAGAACAACCTTACAACACTAAACCCCAACCTCATAAAAATTGAAAGCCATATGATACAGGAAATTTCATCACCTAGAATGAAGAATACCCCATGATGCGACGCTTCAGCCAGGGATGCGGCCTACTGCTGATCCTCGGCGGACTCTGGACCCTCTACGCCGCGCCGTAAAGAGTACGATCATTTACATCTGGTACCGTTCATGATACATACCCCTCATGGACAATTTCCTTGAACCCGGAACCCGGTCCCGCGAGCTACATGGACAAGCTCTGGTGATCGACATACGGGAGCCCCACGAACGTATCGGGGTTCCTGAACACATTCTCTCCATGCCCAATGTCCCCCGCTCGGAATGGGAGTCGATCCCGGAGCGTTTTCCCCAGCGCCCCATCGTGCTCTGCTGCGCCGGAGGGGTGCGAACCCGGTACTGCGTGGAAATGCTGGGAAATCCTCCGGGAATCTTCGCATGGACTCGGCCTATCGGAGAGTGGTGATGTGGAAATAATCATTATACCATGTTGACTTTTTGAATTAATTATTTACATATTTAGCTAAACATGAACCAAACACTCACCCAACTCAAAGCACTGTCCGATGGAAACCGTCTCAAGATGGTACTGGCTCTTTTCCATCATCCGGATCTCTGCGCCTGTCAAATCACCGAATGGTTGGGCGTGACCGGTGCCACGGTCTCGCGCCACTTGCAACAGCTCCAGCACGCGGGTCTGGTTCACGCCGAAAAAGACGGGCGCTGGATACACTTCAGCCTCTCCCCTGATTTCCCCTCCGAACTCCGCGCCTGGCTCGAACCGGGTCTGGACAAGTCGGAAAAAAAACGCCTTGCAACCATCCTCAAACAAAACCCCTCCGATCTCTGCCGCAAACAACGAACTCCTAACCCCTAACTTCAAACTTCGATCTCCTAAATCTAACCTCTAACCTCTGACCTCTCCCACCCTATGAACATCCTCTTCCTCTGCACCGGAAACTCCTGCCGCAGCCAAATGGCCGAGGGTTGGACCCGCCATCTCAAAGACGACACCATTACCGCTTACAGCGCGGGTGTTGAAACCCACGGACTCAATCCCAACGCGGTCAAGGTGATGGCCGAGGCGGGCGTGGACATCAGTGACCACACCTCCCAGCACATCGATGAATTCAAAGAGGTGAAACTTCACGTGATCGTCACCGTCTGCGACCACGCCCACGAAACCTGCCCCTGGTTTCCCGCCGATTGCAAAGTCGTCCACCACGGATTCGACGATCCCCCGCGAATCGCCAAAGAATTGGCCGCCAAAGGTGCCGGCGAAGAAGAACAACTGGATGCATACCGAAAAGTGCGCGACGACATCCGACGCTTTGTCGAAGGATTGCCAGCGAATGTGGAAGAGGATTGAACCACGGATAGCCCTGCCGGACCACGGATGTTTATGATGAGGATTGATCCACGGATAGCCCTGCCGGACCACGGATGTTGATGGAGGTAAATATGACATTGATATATGAAGACATCAGTTATCGGATACGAGGTGGATTGTTTGAAGTACAAAACGAAGTGGGTCTTGGCCGTAATGAAGAGATGTATCATAAGGCTTTCGCATCTTGGCTTAGTGAAAATGAAATTTCGTTTTACAGCAAACCAAGGCATGAGCTTCGACTCTTTGACACCTTAGCCCATGTTTTGTACCCGGATTTTGTTGTGATGGATCAAGTTGTCGTCGAACTCAAATCCCGTGCAAGCGCACTGAACGACGGAGACAAAGCACAACTGATCAACTACCTGAAACTCCGGAATAATCGGCTGGGGCTTCTTGTAAACATGGGGTTGGACAGGGTTTATGTGGAACGGTACGCGTATGACCGTCCCAACTATGAAGCTGTATGGGATTGGAAGGCTTGGGAGCAAGCAGAAGATCCTGCCCTTCCACAGATTCAGAAATGTTTGAATGCAATCTTTACTGTACATCAAACCGGCTATTCCCAAATGCTGATTGAAAAACTTTTAAGGACAGCTTTACTGCAAAATGAACTCACCTACACACGGAACCCTGTTGCCGAGGCCACGTACAAAAACACCAGCCTGGGACACGGCCCTCTTGATTGTTTCCTGATTAATCACCAAGCCGTTTTATGCTATACCGCGCTTTTTGACGACAATGATTTCAATTGCTCCAGAACACAAGCCTTTATGAAAACCCTTGGCGTTCCTTTTGGTTTGGCGGTCAATTTTGGAAAACAAACCCTCCAACTTAAAACGTTCTCCATAAAATGACACTTTTTATATCCATCCGTAAAATCCTCCACATTTCATCCGTGGTCCGGCAGGGCTATCCGTGGTTCCCCTCCTCCATTTCTTCATCCGCGGTCCGGCAGGGCTATCCGTGGTCCCTCTCCTCCATTTCTTCATCCGTGGTCCGGCAGGGCTATCCGTGGTCCCTCTCCTCCATTTCTTCATCCGTGGTCCGGCAGGGCTATCCGTGGTCCCTCTCCTTCATTTCTTTTCATCTGTAGTCTGGCAGGCTATCTGTGGTCCTCTCCTCCATTTTTCATCTGTGTAGTCTGGCAGGGCTATCTCGTGGTCCTCTCCTCCATTTCTTCATCCGTGGTCCGGCAGGGCTATCCGTGGTCCCTCTCCTCCATTTCTTCATCCGTGGTCCGGCAGGGCTATCCGTGGTCCTTAAATACTCTTCAAAACTCCTCACAAACCCCAATATGAAAAACACATCCGAGTCAGGCATAAGCTTCTTCGAACGCAACCTCACCGTCTGGGTCATCCTCTGCATGATCGGCGGCGTGTTGATCGGTCGTTTCCTCCCAATCATCCCCGATACCCTGGCGAAATTCGAGTACGCCAGCGTTTCCATCCCCATCGCTTTTCTCATCTGGCTGATGATCTATCCGATGATGATGAAGGTCGACTTCGCCAGCATCAAAGACGTGGGCAAAAGCCCCAAAGGCCTCTATCTGACCTGGATCGTGAATTGGCTGATCAAACCCTTCACCATGTTCGGCATCGCCTGGTTCTTTTTCCACATCGTGTTCAAAGCCTTTATTCCCGAGGAACTGGCCGGACAATACCTCGCCGGCGCGATATTGCTCGGCGCGGCCCCCTGCACCGCCATGGTGTTCGTGTGGAGCCACCTCACCAAGGGCAACCCCGCCTACACCGTGGTGCAAGTGGCCACCAACGATCTAATCATCCTCATCGCCTTCACCCCCATCGTCGCTTTTCTGCTGGGCGTGGGCGGCATCGAAATTCCCTGGGACACTCTTTTCCTCTCCGTTTTCCTCTTCGTGGTCATCCCCTTGGCCGGCGGCATCTTCACTCGCCGTCAGGTGGTCAAATCCAAAGGACTGGATTACTTCGAGCACAGCTTTATTCCCAAATTCAACGGCGTGACCATCAGCGGACTGCTGCTGACCCTGCTCCTGATCTTTTCGTTTCAGGGCGAGGTGATTCTCAACAATCCCCTGCACATCGTACTCATCGCGGTGCCGCTCATTATTCAAACCCTCCTCATCTTCGCCATCGCCTACAGTGCCTCCAAATGGGTGAAACTCCCCCACCAGGTCGCCGCCCCGGCGGGCATGATCGGCGCCTCGAATTTCTTCGAACTGGCGGTGGCCGTGGCCATCACCCTCTTTGGTGCCGACTCTCCCGCCGCCCTCGCCACCATCGTGGGCGTCCTCGTCGAAGTCCCCGTCATGCTCGGCCTGGTCAAATTCGCCAACCGCACCCGCGGATGGTTCAAGTCCTAACTTCAATCTCCCATCTACAAACTCCTATCTCCTACCTCCTATGAAAACCCTCTCCATCTACGACCCCTCCATGTGCTGCTCCTCCGGTGTCTGCGGTCCCTCCGTCGACCCCGTCCTGGTTCAACTCTCCGCCGACCTCGAATGGCTGAAGAAACAAGGCATCACCGTCGATCGCCACAACCTCTCCCAGCAGGCCGCCGATTTCGCCGATAACGTGGTCGTGCGACAGGCACTGCAAATTGAAGGACAGAACTGTCTGCCCCTGATCTTCGCCGACACCCACCGCGTGGCCTCGCGTTTTTATCCCACCCGCGAACAGTTCGTCAAAATCTTCGGACTCACACTCGACGCTTCCTCCTGCGGATGCGACGAGGGCGGATGCTGCTCATGACCCTCCCCGCACACTGGCTCGACGAAGCCCCGCCCATCCTGCTCTTCACCGGCAAGGGCGGTGTGGGCAAAACCTCCCTCTCCTGCGCCTCCGCCATTCGCCTGGCGGACGAAGGCAAACGCGTGCTGCTGGTCAGCACCGACCCCGCCTCCAACCTCGACGAAGTCCTCGACACCCTGCTCGCAGGCGACCCGCGTCCGGTCAAAGGTGTTCCCGGACTGGAGGCCCTCAACATCGATCCCCTCGAAGCCGCCGCCCGCTATCGCGCCCGGGTGGTCGATCCCCTGCGCGGTGTTTTGCCCGACGAGGCTCTCCGCAACATCGAAGAACAACTTTCCGGTGCCTGCACCGTGGAAATCGCCGCTTTCAACGAATTCACCCGCCTCATCGGTGATCCTGAAATCCTGAAAAACCACGACCATATCGTGCTCGACACCGCCCCCACCGGACACACCCTGCGCCTGCTGGCCCTGCCCGCCGCCTGGGACGGCTTCATCGCCGAAAACAAAACCGGCTCCTCCTGCCTGGGCCCCCTGTCCGGACTCAAAGATCAACAGGTTCTCTACGCTGCCGCCGTGAAGGCGCTTCAAGATCCGGATCAAGCCCGCATCGTACTGGTCACCCGACCCGAAGACGGCGCCCTCCGCGAGGCCGACCGGGCCGGACGCGACCTGCGTGCGGAAGGTATCGCCTCTCAGTATCTGGTGGTAAACGGTCTTTTTGAATCCGACCCTTCCATCGACGATCCCCTAGCCGACACCTTCGAATCCCGCGGCCGCGCATCGCTCGACCGCATGCCCGCCGGTCTCGCAGCCCTCCCCTGCGACACCCGACCCTACACCCCCGGCGGATTGCTGGGCGCGGATTCGCTGCGCCGTTTTTTGAATGGTGAACTCCCCGAATCACCGCCCGAAAGCGACCCCGTCCTCCCCGAACACGACACCCTCGCCACCCTGGTGGAACAAATCGCCGCCGACGGACCTGGCGTGATCATGACCATGGGCAAAGGAGGCGTAGGCAAAACCACCCTCGCCGCCGCCATCGCCCGCGCCCTGGCCTTGCGAGGCCTGCCTGTGCACCTCTCCACCACCGATCCCGCCGCGCACATCGCCGAAACTCTCGGCGAGTCCTTGCCGAATCTGGAAGCGGACCGCATCGATCCCCGCGAGGTGACCCGAAAGCACATTGAACAGGTACTCGCCACCGCCGGAGCAAACCTCGATGCCGAAGGACGTGCCCTGCTCGAAGAAGAACTCCGCTCCCCCTGCACCGAGGAAGTGGCGGTCTTCAACGCCTTCGCCGAAACCGTTTCCAAAGGACACGACCAGTTCGTAGTGCTCGACACCGCCCCCACCGGTCACACCCTGCTGCTGCTGGACGCCTCCGAGGCCTACCACCGGGAAGTGCTGCGCGATCAGGGCGAACTGCCGAACTCGGTCAAAACCCTGCTGCCCAAACTCCGCGACCCCGCCTTCACCCGCGTATTGCTGGTCACCCTGCCCGAGGCCACCCCCGTGCACGAGGCGCAGCGCCTGCAGGAAGACCTGCGTCGGGCTGATATCGAACCCCTCGCCTGGATTCTCAATCAAAGCCTCGCCGGAGCCGCCCCTGCCGATCCCCGCCTCCGCCTTCAGGCCCACCGGGAAACCGCCTTCCTCGAAGAAGCCCGCGGATTATCCAAACAACTCATCCTCATCCCCTGGCAGGCCCAAGAACCCGTCGGCGCGAAGGCGTTGGATGAACTTCTCAAATAAACTCTGCGGATTGGAAGAAAAAAAATAACCCACGAATGGCTTTGCCGGGCACCGGATGAAAAGAAGAAGAAATTGCCCTCGTACTGTGTGTACCGGCATGTCCGCCGAAGGAGGAAGCTTTGGCGAAGGAGCATAGCTGCGCCGTCCCGCCGCTGGTTTTCCAGTTTCAGAGGCGGGACGCCTCAGCTACTTTTCTATGATTTACATTCGACAAAGCCTACCATGAATCCCTTGAGGAATCGAAATTCCAGCCCCCTCCAGACACCGTTGCAAAATTAATTCTCCAATGGGGGTGGGAACGAAATCACGTTCTTCAAAAAAGATGTGTGACTACTTACTACGCCTTCCTCAACGAAACTTCCGCGCTTTCACCGTTCAGATCCAGGACCTCGCCGTTGATCTGGTCGCTGACATCCAGGGCCATGGCCAGAATTTCGCTCATGATGAAGTTGCGATGTTCGGAAACCGCCGCCTGCACCGCTTCCGAACCTCGGAAGGAGACATGAATGCGGTCGGACACATCGAGTCCGGTCTGCTTGCGCAGATTCTGCAGGCGGCTGACGAATTCGCGGGCCAGGCCCTCCTGTTCGAGTTCGGGGGTGAGTTGGGTTTCGAGCGCCACCACCAATACGCCCTCGCTGGCCACCGCCAGCCCTTCCCGGGGATTGCGGGTGACCAGCAGATCGTCGGCGGTCATCTCAAAGGCTTCTCCATCCAGATCCAGATTGAGGGTTTTGCCTCCCAGCACCGCGGTGATTTCGTCCGTGCTCAGTTTTCCGACTCCGGCGGCGCAGGTTTTGATTTTGGGGCCGAGTTTGGGTCCCAGCGTTTTGAAGTTCGGTTTGGCGCTGTAGGTGGCCAGGGCGGTTTCGTCTTCGCCGAACCACACGTCCTTGACGTTGAGTTCCTCCATCACCAGATGCTTGAGTTCGTCGATGTTCCGCTTGAGGCTCATGTCGCGGGTGGCGACGTGAATGCCCTTGAGCGGCATTCGCACCTTCAGATCATAGTCGCTGCGCAGGCTGCGTCCGAGCCGTACCACGTCCTGCACCACCGCCATTTGACGGTCGAGATCGGCATCGCGATGTTCCCCCTCGAACTGCGGGAAGTCGCAGAGATGCACCGACTCGGGCATGTCGTCGGTGCGCAGATTCCGATAGATGGATTCGGTGATGAAGGGCACGAAGGGCGCCCCGACTTTGCTGAGGGTGACCAGCACGGTGTAGAGGGTTTGATAGGCCTGGTTTTTATCGTCGTCGTCCTCGCTTTTCCAAAAGCGACGTCGGCTGCGGCGGATATACCAGTTGGTGAGATCCTCAATGAAGTGCACAAACGGTCGCACCGCCGATTGCAAATCATAGGCATCCATGGCCGTGGTCACGTCGGCGGAGAGTTTCTCCATGGAACTGAGAATCCAGCGGTCCAATAAGTTGGGACTTTCGCCGGGAATGGTGCGCTCCGGTGTCCAGCCATCAGTGTTGGCGTAGGTCACGAAGAAGCTGTAGGCGTTCCACATGGGAATCAGCAGGTCACGCATGATTTGTTTGACCCCGTCTTCGGCAAAGGCCAGATTTTCCGCCCGCACTACCGGGGAATAGATCATGTACAGTCGAACCGCGTCCGCGCCGTATTTGTTGATGACTTCCATGGGGTCGGGATAGTTCTTGAGCCGCTTGGACATTTTTTGTCCGTCCTCGGCCAAGACCAGTCCGTTGACCACCACATTTCGGAAGGCGGGTTTGTCGAAGAGAATGGTTCCCAGCACCATCAGGGTATAAAACCAGCCGCGGGTCTGATCGAGCCCTTCCGCGATGAAGTCGGCGGGGAAGCGATTCTCAAATTGGTCGGCGTTTTCGAAGGGGTAATGCTGTTGAGCATAAGGCATGGCACCGGATTCAAACCAGCAATCGAGCACCTCGGGGGTGCGCCGATAGGTTTTACCGTCTTTTTCGAACACGATTTTGTCCAGCACATGCTTGTGCAGATCGTCGACCTTTTGACCGCTGTAGGATTCCAATTCTTCGATGGAGCCCATGCAGATCGAGTCTTCGCCGTCCTCGGACACCCACACCGGAATGCAGGAACCCCAGAAGCGGTTGCGGCTGATATTCCAGTCGTTGGCATCGGCCAGCCAGTTTCCGAAGCGTTTGCTCCCCACGTAATCGGGGGTCCAATGTACCTGATCGTTCAACTCCTGCATGCGTTCCCGCAAATCGTCCACCTTGACATACCAGGCTTCGATCGCGCGGTAGATCAGGGGAGTGTCGGTGCGTTCGCAGAAGGGGTAACTGTGCTGGATGGTGGATTGATGCACCAGTTTGCCGGAGTCTTTGAGCAGGCGAATGATCGCTTTGTCCGCGTCCTTGCACAACTGACCCGCGAACTCGGGAACTTGTTCCGTGAAACAACCCTCGGCATCCAGCGGATCGACCAGTTCAATTCCCGCCTCGCGGCAAATCCGGTAATCGTCTTCCCCGTAGGCCGGGGCCATGTGCACGATCCCGGTACCGTCGGCGGTGGTGACAAAGTCGTCCGTGAGCACCCGGAAGCTGTCGGCATGGGAGGCAAAATAGTCGAACAAGGGTTCGTAGGTCATGCCTTCCAATTCGGACCCTTTGCAGAGGGCGATTTGCTCGTAGTCGCTTTCGTTTTTGAAGTAGGCGGACAAACGCGCCTGCGCCAGCACATATACCGAACCATCCGAAAGATCCTTCACCGCCACATAGTCGATGTCGGGACCCACGCACAGGGCCAGGTTGGCGGGCAAGGTCCAGGGAGTGGTGGTCCAGGCCAGAAAATAGGCGTCCCCTCCCCCAAATCGGTCCGCGTCTTTCAGTCGGAAGCGGCTGGTAATGGCCGGATCCTGCACATCCTTGTAATTGCGGTTCGCCTCGAAATTGGACAGCGGCGTGGTCAGCATCCAGCTGTAGGGCATAATGCGGTGGGCTTTGTAGATCCGCCCTTTTTCCCACAACTGCTGAAACACCCACCAGATCGACTCCATGAACGGGGTGTCCATGGTTTTATAATCATTGTCGAAATCCACCCAGCGCCCCATGCGGGTGACGGTTTTGCGCCATTCGTCCACGTAGGTCTGCACCATGGAGCGGCATTTCTCATTAAACACATCCACCCCCGCCTCCACAATCGCGGTGGTGCCGGCCAGCCCCAGCGCGTCCTGGGCCAGGGCCTCGATCGGCAACCCGTGACAATCCCAGCCGAAGCGACGTTCCACATAGTGCCCGCGCATGCTTTGGTAGCGCGGCACGATATCCTTGATGGTCCCCGCCAGCAAATGACCATAATGCGGCAGCCCGGTGGCAAAAGGAGGTCCGTCGTAAAATACGAACTCCTCCGCGTCGGCACGCTGGTTGAGGCTTTTTTGAAAAATGCCCTGCCGGTCCCAGAAGGCCAGCATCTCTTCTTCGTTGCGCGGAAAATCAATTTTGTTTGTAACAGGGGTAAACATGAGGTTTTGCTTAGCGGGAACTCTAAATAAATCAATCATTCAATCATCTTAGTCAAAGGCGCAACCTACTCCTCATACATAGATCGGAAAATCGTATTATCGGCTTAACTCCTCCCGTATTTCCTGAAATCCCCGAATTCGGTACTTGGAGCACAAAGATTCAATCCCGTCCAAATCCACTTCGGGGTTGCGGGAAAGCAGTTCAACTATATCCGCTTTGGATTTGAGGCCACCCGCATAGAGTTTCAGGACAACCAAATGCGGCAGGAAAGGAGGAGGTTGTGGGTTGGGGTTCCATGATCGAGTCTTTTACGAAAACTACCCCACCGCTTAGCGGTATACAAGTTCAGAATGGTTCATGATCACCCGCCAAACCTTCACCTTCCGGGATGCCGGGATGCGGGCGCATCTCACAATTAGTTAAGATTATGCAGCCCAGAGAGACCGCAACTCATTATTTTGATGTCGGACCGAGATTTCAAGAAGGGAAGCGAACCCGGACAGGCTCCCAAATTGTCCCCGCCGCTTGAATCGGTTTTGAAACTGGGAACATTGTGATTCCATTGAACCACTCCCAACAGGACGTCCATCGGCTTTGGCGGCCCCATAGTCCATATGTTTGGTGTGTTTTTCGAAGTATGCTGTTGTTTTCTGGATGCCTTCAATGGCCTTCTCCGACCTATTTTCGGAATCAACAACCAAGTCTGCAAGGGTTTTCATTAGGACGGAAGAGGACGAGGCCTTTAGATTCATGAGCAAGCTTGTAGACCATTCCTTCCCAACTTCCACGCTTTCGAAGAGAAGTTCACCGAGGGCGTGAAGATGTTCGCTTGCTCCGAAGTGAAAACTTGGCCGTCATTCAAGGCGAAATAGAAGCCTTTAAAAGGTTTAAGGCTCTGAGTGAAAAAATCGTCGAACTGTCGATTGAGGCATCAAGAATCCGGTGTAAGGAAAAGAAATGAACAAAAGATGCACGGGCTGGCTTAGAAAAGTAAACCAATTGTGAGATGCGCCCTAAACTCGCCTTCGTACTAAAGTACAGGATGTTGTGGGGAGTCCAGTGAAATGAATATCCCCACAATGTCCAGTCCGTCGTCGGAGATGCTCCAGGAGACGGATTTGTGGTTGTCAAAGGTGACATCGGTGCTGGCGAGACAGACGCTGCTCCAGGCTCTGGTGTCCAACACGAGCAGATCGCGAAGCGTGA
>JAGYLC010000189.1 GCA_018401235.1 Kiritimatiellia bacterium | reverse complement strand
GTCTATGGAAACTATGTGCGGGAGGGCGCGGACGGGAAAATGGAGCTGCTGCGTCTGCCCGCGGAGGATGACCCGATGTGGATCAGGGTGAATCAAATTTCCGGACGCAATGAGATGTTTTTCGGAGCGCTGAACGCGACCTACGAGCCCTTTTATGAAGAAATGTGGACACCCTATTCGGATTGGCGCCGCTACAACCTGGTGGAGCGGATGGCGATTCGTCAGGCCCGCTCGGACAGCATCAAGCAAACCGCCGCCGGGATCATTATGATTGCGGCCGCTATTCTGCTTGAAGTGGGGGATGTGGACAACGCCGGCACCATTCGTGATGTGCTGGTGATCGGCGGTACCCAGGTGGTGATCAACGGGGTGAATATTTCGAAACGTGCTGAAATTCATCAGGAAAGTCTGCGGGAGTTGTCGGATTCCTTCAGTTCGGATGTGCGCACGGTGCGGGTGCGCCTGGAGGGGCGGACGGTGGAGTTGACCGGTTCGGTGGAGGAGCAGATGACCCAGTGGAAGGAGTTGCTGCGCCGCATGTATGTGGAGGAATCTTTTTTTCCTGAAGAAGAGGGAGAGTAGTGGAAGACGAACTTCTGCAACCGATCTCTCTGGAGGGCGAAAAGGGAAAGCCGCCGAAACCGGATTCCGGAGGCGGAGGGAAGGGGAGGCGTCCGTTTTTGTGGCTGCTGGTGCTCCTGGTGCTGGGATTTGGCCTCTTTCTGGGGATTTACCGCTTACCGCCCCCTGCGGAGCCGATCCCTGCGGAGCCGACTCCGGTTCCTGTGCCGACTCCGACCCCGGACCCGGCACTGCGGGAACGGGCGGAGCGCGCATTGCAGTCGGTAGTGGAACGGATGCGTCCCCTGAGGCAGGCGGAGCCTGAATGGTGGGCGGGCGGGGCCTGGGATCAGATACAGATGGAAATCGAGGCCGCGGATCAGTGGATGGCCGACGCGGACTATGTGCGGGCGGCGGACGCGTATGAAGCCGTGATTCCGGACCTGGATTCGTTGGCGGCGCAGTTGCCCGGATTGCCGGAACGCCTGTGGCCCCTGGCCAACCGTGCCTATGCGAATGGGGAGCGTGACCGGGCGGTGGGATTGTTGCAGGCGATGTTGTCGGTAGATTCCGATCATGCGGAGGCGCAGGCGCTGTTGCCGAGAGCGCGCGTGGCGGATCAAAGTTTTGAACGGCTGCGACAGGCCCGCGACTATGCGGAGGCGTCCGAATGGGATTTGGCCTGGGCGGAGTTGAACCGGCTCGATAGCTTGGACGACGCTTTTCCGGGGGCCGCCGACTTACGTGAGCGGGTTGGCCGCGAAATCGGGAGGCTCGAATTTCAGGAATGGATTTCAAGCCTTTGCCGCCCTGGAACGTCAGGATACGGAGGAGGCGGAGCGGCTTGAACGGGCGGCGGCATTTGATCCCGATCACGCGGCGGTCAAGGATTTGCGGAGTCAACTGCGGGATCTGCGGGTGCAACGCCAGGTTGTGAAGTTACGACGAGGCGGAGGCGCTGGAAGCAAAGGAACAGTGGAAAGAGGCCTATGAACGCTGGTTGGAAATTTCGTCGCTGGACCCGAACACCCCCTGGGTACAGGAGGGCTTGGCCCGGGCATTGAAATGGAGCGTGGTGGAGGAGAATCTGGAACGGGGAACGCAAAACATTGGAACCGCCCGGACTGCGCAGTGGGTGGAGGAATTCCGGGAGCGTGAAGGGTGGCCGGCGGGGTTGGAGGCGAAAGCGGCGGAATTGGTGATGGCCTGGGATCTGCGTCAGCAACCGGTGGAGGTGCTGCTGCGCTCGGATTTCGAAACCGAGGTGTCGATCGTGCGGGTGTTGAATTGGGACACGTTTATCGAAAAAGAACTCGAGTTGAAACCGGGGGAGTATGTGGCCAGGGGCCGGCGGATGGGTTACCGCGATGTCCGGGTGCCCTTTGAGGTTAAAGCGGGAGGTGACAAGGTGGAAGTGACCGTGATCTGTACGGAGGGCATTTAAGGATGGAGCCGCGAATGGTCGAAGAGGAACTACTGGAGCCGATTCCCCTGTCGGGGGAGTCCGGATCGAGGGCGAAAAAATCGACTTCCCGATTCCGGGGCGGATTACTGATGCTGCTGTTGGGGGTGTGGACCCTGGGGGTGTACGGATTTTTCACCCGGGGTGGGGGTGATGTTGCCGAGGAGCGGTCCCCAGCCGTCCGGGAGGAGGTGGAGGAAGAGATAGATTTTGTGAGAGAGGAGGTTTTGCCCGCGGAGGAAACCCCGACCCCCGCCCCGGAAATGAACGTACCGGAGCGGGTACGGGTGCTAAGTGATCCCTCCGAAGCTACAATTTTGTTGGACGGGGTATTTGTGGGGATGACCCCACTGGAAATGGATCGTCCCGGGGTTGGTCAGCGATTGGCCTTTCGAAAGAGCGGGTATGAACCGATGCAAGTGGCGGAGGATGTGTGGAGGGGGGAGTCGGAGCTTAAGGTGATGCTGAAACCGATTACGGGACAGCTGCGAATCTCCGTATCGCCACCGCATGCGAGGTTGTGGCTGAATGGAACCGAGTTGGTTCTGCCGGAAGACGGGGTGTTGGAACTCCCACTGCGCAGCCATCGGATCAAAGCGGTTGCTCCCGGATACGAGGACCTGGAAATCGAGGTGCTCCCCGCTTTCGCCTATGAAAGGCGGGTTATGTTTGAGCTGGAGGAGAGGTCGGAGTAGAGAGGCCAGAAGTCACTGGTCACTGGTCATTGGTCAATAGTCACTGGTCAGGGGCGGCGGAGCCGCGTCATTAGTCATTAGTCATTAGTGGTCCCAACAAGGTCAATTGGGTCATAAGGG
>JAGYLC010000188.1 GCA_018401235.1 Kiritimatiellia bacterium | reverse complement strand
GATGTCAATTTGGGAACCGCGTACGATGTCAGTGCGGTCGGCAACAAGCAATTCTCCCTCCGGGAAGGAGGGAGCTGCGATTTCAGGCATCCACTCTCATCATATCCAGCAGGGACTGGACACGACGGTCGATGTCGGCGGATTCAAGGCCGATGAGGCCGTCAAGGCTGAAAGCTTCGACCCCGAAGGAGGCAACTACGGAACCATGCAGCATGGCGCGGCGGAGGTTGGCTTCGTCACAAGCGTTTGCCTTGGTCAGATAACCCATCATAGCACCGGCAAAGGTGTCTCCGGCTCCGGTGGGGTCGTTGACCATGGGCAAAGGAAAGGCGGGTTGAATGTACACGCCATTTTTCCCAAACAGCGTGCTTCCATGCTCCCCTTTTTTGATCAGCACGTACTCGGGTCCCATGGCCAGCAGTTGTTGGGCGGCGTCCATGAGATGCAGCGAGTCGGTCAACAGTCGGGCTTCCGACTCGTTAATGGTGAGCATATTCACTTTGCCTACGACTTCCAGCAATTCATCGCGGGTAATGTTGATCCAGAGATCCATGGTGTCGGCCATCACGAATTTTGGAGCCGTAATTTGATTCAACAGGTGCAATTGCAGTCCCGGATGCATGTTTCCCAACAACACAAACGGAGCGGATTGATAGCCTTCGGGCAAGGTCGGTTCAAACTGTTCAAATACCCCTAGCACCGTTTCCACGGTCTGCCGA
The DNA here is from genome assembly GCA_018401235.1 of Kiritimatiellia bacterium. Lineage (GTDB taxonomy): Bacteria > Verrucomicrobiota > Kiritimatiellia > SS1-B-03-39 > UBA6053 > UBA6053. Next base: position 2,146 of record JAGYLC010000188.1, on the reverse strand, counting down.
TTATCCATATTCTCTTCGTAGACTCCGGACCAGGAAAAGGTGCGGCCCGGTGCGTGTTGCAGCCCCTGCATATCCACATCAAAGGTGCGGTAGAGGTCCAGAAACGATTCGGGAAAATCGTCCCCCACCACTCCGACCATGCCGGGAGAGGTGAAAAAAGAGGCGGCGGCGCAGGCATAACTCACGGAGCCGCCAAGTAAATTGGTTTTTTTGACCGTCGGGGTTTCAATATGATCAATACCGATCGATCCCACGATGACCAGGGCGGGTGATTTCATTCGGATTCTCCTAAATTAGCTGATGTGAGGGGCGTGGAAACCACCGGAGGGCGGGGTGTAGGTTTCCATGAATTTTTCAAGGTACTGGGTGTTGTAGTTGCCACCCACGAAATGCGCATCCTGAACCAGTGCCAATCCCAGCGGAATGGTGGTAGGGGGGCCGTCGACCAAAAACTCCCCCAAGGCCCGGTTGAGGCGGGCCAAGGCTTCGGTGCGGTCGCGCCCCCGCACAATCAGCTTGGCGACCATGCTGTCATAGTGGGGAGGAATCACATAGCCGGGATATACTGCGGTATCCACGCGGACGCCGAAGCCGCCGGGTAAGTTCAACCAGTTGATTTTTCCGGGACAGGGCGCGAAATTCCGGGAGGGATCCTCCGCATTCACCCGAAACTCAATGGCATGTCCGTTCATGCGGATATCCGCCTGGGTCACGCTCAGTTTCTCGCCCGCGGCCACTCGGATTTGTTCCTTGATCAGATCCACTCCGGTCACTTCTTCGGTAACCGGGTGTTCCACCTGAATGCGGGTGTTCATTTCCATAAAATAGAATTTACGTGCTTTCTCATCGAACAGAAATTCGACCGTGCCCGCATTGGCATAGTTCACCGCACGAGCCGCTTTGACCGCCGCGTCGCCCAACTCCTTCCGAATTGCCGCATCCAAGGCGGGGGATGGCGCTTCTTCGAGGACTTTTTGATTGCGGCGTTGCATGCTGCAATCCCGCTCCCCCAGATGAATCACGTTGCCGTGTTCGTCAGCCATAATCTGCACTTCGATGTGCCGGGCACTTTCCACGTATTTTTCGATGTACACGCCCGCATTGCCGAAGGCGCTCTCGGCTTCGTGCCGGGCGGTGGAGAATGCGTTCTTTAGGGACATTTCGTTGTGGGCGATCCGCATACCTTTTCCCCCGCCCCCGGCGGTGGCTTTAACAATGACCGGATAGCCGATTTCCTTGGAAATCTTCACCGCCTCCGCTTCCGTTTCCACCAGCCCGTCACTGCCGGGGGTAATGGGCACGCCACCGGCCTTCATGGTTTCCCGGGCGGTGTTTTTATCCCCCATTTTGCGTATGGCATCCGGAGAAGGTCCAATAAACTTGATATTGCATTTGCCACAGATTTCCGCGAAATCGGCGTTTTCTGCTAAAAACCCGTAGCCGGGGTGGATGGCATCCGCATCCGTCACTTCCGCAGCACTGATGATGTTGGAAATTTTGAGGTAACTGTCGGTGGCCTTGGCGGGGCCGATGCAGACCGCATCGTCCGCGAGTTGTACATGCGCCGCCTCTTGGTCGGCCTCACTGTACACCGCCACGGTGTGAATACCCAACTCCCTACAAGCTCGAATGATACGCAGGGCAATTTCCCCGCGGTTTGCGATAAGAACGCGTTCCATAAACGGACCTGCCTTTAGAGGGGTTCGATTTCAAAAAGATCCTGACCATACTCAACAGCTTCGCCGTTTTCGATCAGTGATTTGGTGATGCGGCCTTTCACTTCCGCCTTGATTTCATTCATGACTTTCATGGCTTCGATAATGCAAACCGTGCTTTCCGGAGTCACCACATCCCCTACTTTCACAAAGGGATCCGCTTCCGGAGAGGAGGCCCGATAAAACGACCCCACCATCGGAGATTTAATCGAGGGGTTTTTGGCCGCAGGGGCGGCATCCGCCGCAGGAGATGCCGGTCCAGCAGACGCGGGCGCAACAGCGGCTGCTGGCGCTGCCACCATTTGCACTTCATTCGCATGGGACAATTTAGTTGAAAGTCGGAAATCCCCTTCCTGAAGTTCAAACTCCACAATCCCATTCTCCTTCACCAGTTCCACAATTCGTTTTAAATCCTTGTATTCCATATAAAC
>JAGYLC010000187.1 GCA_018401235.1 Kiritimatiellia bacterium | reverse complement strand
AACTGATCCGCGTATTCCTGCACCGACGCGGGCATTTCTGATAGATCCGCGGTAACAAAGTGATGGGGAATCCGATCCCCCAGCCACTCAAACCAGAAACAACTAATCCGGGTTAACAGCATGCCCTTGCCCGGAATGCCATTGGACAGGATCACGTCAAAAGCGCTAATACGGTCGGTGGCCACGAACAGGAGGTGTGCCTCGTCCACCTCGTAGATATCGCGCACCTTTCCCCGTGCGAGCAGGTTCAGGTTCGGGCAGTCAGTTGTAAGCAATGCGGTTTCAGGCAGGTTCATGAGATCTCCGTGTTTAAAATTCAAAAGCCCGGGTGGACCAAGTAATGGCCATGCGGATGATGGGACGTTCTTCTTCGACCCTCCGTTTCACTTTCATCAACTGCTTGCGATACAGGTCAACCACATGGTCCAGACTTTCGCCCATTTGGTGGCTGGCAAACAGTTCCTCTTTTTTAGCTCCAAAATCCAGGCCCGACTGCACAGGCCCCCGCAACAAATCAAAGCCCAGATCGTAACCCGTCAGTAACAGTCGATGTGGATCCCGGCCCTCCAGGGTGCAACTGTCCAGATACCAGGTGGGTGAATCGCTGATCGTATGCAGATTCAGCAGACGCAGCACCTTCACTTCTTTCCGAAACAGATCCTGAATATCGCCGATCTGCACTCCGAAGGTGCGCAGAGCGGTGCATTTTTTGATGAAATGGATGTATCCACGATTATAAAAGGCCGGCGGTTCCGGTTTTGCCAAATCCAATCCCGCTTGAATCTGTCCCACATACACATGATTTTTTCCCACTTCCCGACAAAGATCCTGCAAGGTGTATTTTCGCTGGCTCATGCGCCTGCGCCTCCAAAGAGAACGGACAGAATCAACAATGTTTCCCGCATATGCGCGAGTTCATCAGTGGGAGTCAGGGTTTTCAAGGATGGCTTCATATCACAGGCTCCTAATAGAAATTTAGAGTCTAGGCAAGCCCGGAAGGTGTGAGGGTCTCCATCCTTTCATGGATGAGCGTAGGAATGTCAGAATCCCTTTTCCCAGCATACGCCACCTGAGCCCGGATAATTCTTGCAGAATCTTGATAGGTAGGGTAGCTAGCAATTCTCTTTATCCATACGCAAAGACACAGATCATTATGAATATACACGAATATCAGGCAAAAAGCCTATTTAAATCCGCCGGAATTCCAGTGCCCAAAGGGAAACTCGCCCTCTCGGTCGACGAGGCGGTCGCCGCCTTTCACGAACTGGGAGGCGAACTCGTCGCGGTCAAGGCTCAAGTTCACGTGGGCGGACGCGGAAAAGCGGGCGGAGTCAAGTTGGCTCGCAACGAAGAGGAAGTCAAAGCAGCCGCCGAAAGCATCCTCGGGCTGGACATCAAGGGACACACCGTCCACCGCCTCTGGATCGAACAGGGCAGCGACATCCGCAAGGAAGCCTATTTAAGTGTCATTCTTGACCGCACTGAAAAAACCATAGGTTTCATCGCCAGTGCCGAGGGCGGTATGGACATTGAGGAGGTCGCCGCCAACACCCCGGATAAAATCCGCATGTTTGGTTCCACCGATTACAGCTTCCCCGAAGCGGAAGCCAAAACTGCCGCCACCGAACTTTTTGGCGGCGAAGGGGCGGACGCCGCCCTCCTGGTCATGAAAAAACTGTTTGCACTCTTCATCGAAAAAGATCTGCAACTCGCGGAAATCAACCCCCTCGTGCTCACTGGCGCGGGAGAAGTGATTGCCCTCGACGGCAAAATCACCGTTGACGACAACGCGCTCATACGCCAAACCGATTTGGAGGAACTCCGCGACATGAAAGAGGAGAATCCCGCCGAAATTGATGCCAAAGAAAAAGGCCTGGCCTTTATTCAACTCGACGGCGATATCGGCTGCATGGTCAACGGAGCCGGACTGGCCATGGCCACCATGGACATGATCAACATCTATGGGGGAAAACCCGCGAACTTCCTCGATGTGGGCGGAAGCTCCAATCCCGAAAAAGTGGTGCACGCCTTTCGCCTGATTCTGGCCGAAGGCAAAGTGAAAGCCGTCCTTATCAATATCTTCGGCGGCATCACCCGCTGTGATGATATTGCTAAGGGCATTCTTAAAGCTTTTGAAACCATGGATATCCCGGTTCCCGTGGTGGTTCGCCTCACCGGAACCAACGCCGAGGAAGGCAAAGCCCTGCTGGAAGGATCCAAACTGATTCCCGCCAGCACCTTCGCCGAAGCTGTACAAAAAACTATTTCCCTGGGGAAAGGAGAAAACGCATGAGTATTCTAATTGATAAAGACACCAAGGTCATCGTACAGGGCATCACCGGCCGCGACGGCTCTTTCCACACCGGTCAGATGATCACCTACGGTACCAAAATCGTCGGCGGGGTCACTCCCGGCAAAGGCGGACAAGAGGCCCAGGGCAAACCTGTCTTCAATTCCGTACAGGAAGCCAAAGACGCGGTCGGCGTAGACGCCACCGTTATTTACGTTCCCGCAAAATTTGCGAAGGGCGCCGTGCAGGAAGCCATTGATGCCGAGATCCCCTTGATCATTTGCATCACTGAAGGAGTTCCCGTCAACGATATGGTCGGGCTGTACCATCAAGTAAAAGCCAAAGGCCTCACCCTCATCGGCCCCAACTGTCCCGGACTCATCAGTCCCGACAAAAGCAAGATCGGCATTATGCCCGGCAGCATTTGCTCCCCGGGAAAGGTCGGCGTCATCAGCCGCTCCGGCACCCTCACCTACGAAATCGTCTACGCCCTCACCAACCTCGGTATCGGCCAGTCCACCTGCGTGGGCATCGGAGGCGACCCCATCGTCGGCTCCAATTTCCGGGATGTTTTAGACCTGTTCGAAGCCGACCCGGACACCGAAGCGGTAGTG
>JAGYLC010000186.1 GCA_018401235.1 Kiritimatiellia bacterium | reverse complement strand
CCGCAGGGGCCAGGGAGAGGAAGACGAGGGAGAGGAGGAGGAAGCGAAGAGACGGAGTGCAGGGTATGTGTTTCATCATGAGGCCCATCATGCCCCGGAAATGGGCGGCAGGCAAACCTGGGGAGGCGGATACGGGCAGGGAATGTTATAAAACTGTTAACCTGATCCGTTTTGAAGAAAGGAGCGTGTAGGACAGTGCACAGGTGCAGTCTAGTCTATGGTCTGTTCACTGTTATTCTACCCGTTTCGACCACCACCAGGTAATAACGAACATACTAAATAAAATTAAGGCCAGGACCAGCGATTTCGGTTCAGGGACCGCCACGATATAGAGTCCCCAGGACTCCAGTTGTGCGATTCCGTATTCACCCGTATCGGCAACAAACAGCGTCCACTCTCCATTGGGGTTGATGCCCGTGAACTGGTCCAAATCGCGGCTGCGGGCATCCGTGTTCACGACATCCAGGGGGTCGACATCCCGCGCATCCGCTCCCCACGTGCCAGTGAGGGCACCGTCAGTATTGTAGCTGTAGTCATAATCGAGATAGCTGTGAATATCCGGCTCGCCAAGCACAAAACTGACATCGAAGCCATTGGTATCATAGCCGAATGGATCATCAGTTGTGCGCCCGACGCGGTTGAGCAGCACGGCGTAGCTTTCGTTTGCGGATTGCAGGCTCACGAAGAGGTCGCCGCCATAGGCCAGTGGATCGCCCTTGAGGTGGAGCTGCACCGCGATAGATTCGATGACTCCCTCATACCCGCTGACGGTCTGAGTGTTTTGCAGCCCGCCAGGGTCATAATCAGGAACAGTCTGACCAACGGTCCAAGTCCAGGTATCCGCCCGGACGGACGTGGCGATCAAAAAGAGTAGTACACTTAACAACCGCATGGTTTAGTCCTCCTTTGGGATGGTTCGGTAAAATTGAATGGCGCCTGTATTCTGGTGTTCAAACACGGCGTGTCCGTCCAGGTCTATCGTGATTTCCCCGATTTTTTCCCAGTGGGGCTCACTCAGACTCGAAGAGGTTTCCAGATCGAATCTGCGTCCCGGGATACCGTAAATGTGGAAACGATTCACATTACCCATGGCTCTGACGTTGGAGAGGTTCAGGGTGCTGCCTTCGGGATCTGGCGGTAACTCCCGCAGGATCGTCACCACGCCGTCCGTCCATCCGCCCAATTCGTTTTGTACCCGGAACACAAACTGATCCTCTACCGGGTCCCGAAACGCAGGCGGTATGTACGTGGTCCATCGTCCGCGGAGCTCTACCTGGCCACCTGCGTCGCTTACCTCCGGCACCCACACCACCCGCAGTGGTGAGTCTTGCGGGTCGCTGCTGTTACTCAACAAGTCCAAATCGCTGAACTTAACCATCTCGCCGGCTCTGCGTGTCACGGACACCTCCCCCACCACCGGATCGATTGTTGTGTTGCGCTGCGGGGTAACGCTGGCAAAACTCGTTCCCAGGCGAATTTCGTCCAGGGCTCCATCGTTCTCATTTTCGCCAGGGTACCAGTGGATACGGCTGAAGGTGAAGTCGGCGCTGGTGACCGACTCCGAGACCGTGGCCGAGGCGAGATCCGGGTCGGCCCCGCCCAGACTGGCCGGATCGGTATCCACCCACAGATGAGCGCTGGAGGGCTCATCGGGCCCCCCGATATGCAGGCGCAGCACCATAAAATATGTCTGCCCATCCACCACCGGGACTTCGGTATCCAGTACGGACACATTGTTCAGCAGTACCAACTGCCAGTTGCCGTTTAGTTGTTTCACCTCTACCATATTGTTCGTATCGCTGTGGGTTGCCCCGCTGCCTCTAAGCAGGGAAACGCGCTGTTGTTCTCCGGCGTTTTCGGTACGGATCAGGTAACTCAGCCACAGTGTGGTGCCCGGAAGATCCACCGCCTCCGCGCTGCGGCGGGTCCTGTATCCGGCAAAGGCATCCTCCAGATCCAACAATCGCGCTGTAGAATTCGAATTGTCTCCGCCAGTGGCATAGGCGGGAGAAGTCCAGAGGTCGCCGTGATACAGGGGAGAGGCAGCCTGAGTCACATACGAAGCGGTCACGCTGTTCTCCACCTCCCAGCCCGCGCCGCTCCAGCCAAATCCACTTTTCAACTGGTGCAGCGGACGAGATGGAGCTTGAAAGGGTTCGTAGAGTAACAGCGAGTCCACCGCCTCATGGTCAGTGTGGAGCACCCGGGTATCCTCTGAAATCCCGGGAAGGCTCAAAGCTCCGTCATCTTGCGCCTGTGCCACGCCCTGGCCCACCTGCACATCCACGGCTCCACTATAAAACATCCCTGAAATCCGGATTCCATATCGGCTTCCATCATCTGGGGCCAGCGGAGTCACCTCTACCCGGTGCGCACCGGTATCTCCCAGGATTTCCACATCGGATTCCGTGAACCCCGTCACGGGTCGGCTGAACTCCGCCTCATACATGATTGCTGCTCCGTTGCTGCGCTTCTCCTGGCCTTCCGCGCGGCGCAGGTGAAGGCTGGGACGAGGTTCGGCGATATTGAACCAGGCACCCGCAAATCGATGTCCCAGGCGAATTTGACCGCTGCTGCCAAAGTGCCAGTCATCGCTCAGGGGTAAATCATCTGTATCCACCCAGTCCCCCTTTGCATCGTTATCCGCCCAGGCCACTTGATCCGCCCGCAGCAGGTCCAGTTGTGGCTGAAGGGCCGGACCGAAATGGGGGGTGTCGGGATCGAGCTGGATACTGACCCGTCCTATAACCACAGGCAAATCCGGAACAGTTGTTTGTACACGCACCTTGTTCACCAGATCCTCAAAATTACTAGCATAGGCCTCCGCCACCTGCTCATCACTATTTGCTTCTTTTTCACCCTGCATCCAGATAAACCCGCCATATTGCCAGGAGGATATTTTATTCTCTTGCAGTGCGGCGTTCAGCCAGTCGCGCGTAAGATCGATGCGGTCCATAAGCGTGTCGTGACCGGCCTGCCCCGAATTCAGCCAATACGGCAGCCCGGCCCCGCTTCCACTCACCT
>JAGYLC010000185.1 GCA_018401235.1 Kiritimatiellia bacterium | reverse complement strand
ATCGCGCTACGGTGTAAAACAGACTTGCTCTTTTGTTTCGGCAGGGCAGGGTTTGGGCATGTCTGCATCGTCTGCTTCCGGTTCGTTAAACGTGATTTATTTGATGCTGCCCGGGCAGCATCACAACAACCGCGAAATCCGGCGGGGAATTTATCAGTTCGCTCTGCCCGGAAAGCTTTGGAGCTTTGCGTTTGCGGATCAAACGGTGGAGACGCTGCGGGATTTGCGGCGGAACCGGCATTGCGCGGGGCTGATTGGCCGGCTGGGGACCCCGGAGCTTTCCGACGCGGCGGCGACCCTGAAGATTCCGGTGGTGAACATTCATGGCGGAACCCCCTTCGGAGGGCTGCCGCTGGTGGGGCCGAATTCCGTGGAAGTCGGCCGTTTCGCGGCGGAAACCCTCCTGAACGCCGCGCCGGCCTGTTATGCGTTCTACGGGCTGAAAGAACAGGAATTCTCCACCCTGGCCCTGCTGGGCTATGCGGACCGGCTGTCCGCGAAACATCAGCCCGTTCATCGGCTGGAACTGGAGCCGGGGCCGGTCCGGACTCAGGCGCATACCCGGAAGGTCACCGCCTGGCTGAAGCGTCTGCCCAAACCGGCGGCCATTTTCTGTCCGGATGATATTTTCGCGCACTCGCTGGGCAGTTTTTGCCTGCAGATGGGCATGAAGGTGCCGGACGAGGTCCTGTTGCTGGGCACCAACAATGACGAAGTGCTCTGCCTGGGCGTTCAGCCGCCGCTGTCCAGTATCCGGCTTCCCTGGGTGCAGGTGGGCGTGGAGGCGGCCCGCTGTCTGGACCGGATGATGGCCGGAGAGCCGCCGCCGAAAACGCCGCACTATCTCGGCCCGCCGGAGCTGGTGGAACGTCAGTCCACCCCGTCGGTGCACTGCCGCGATCCGCTGGTGGAGGCGGCGGTGGACCTCATGCGGGCGCATTTGGCCGCGCCTCTGAAGTTGGATGTGCTGTCCCGCCGCCTCGGCTGCACCCGCCGCACGCTGGAAAAACATTTCCGGCAGGCGCTGGGACGCACCCCGCTGCAGGAGCAGAACCGCCTCCGCACCCTGGAGGTGAAACGGCTCCTGCGCCATGATCCGCGCGGCATTGAACAGATCGCGGACCTGCTCGGGTTTTCCAGCGCCGTGTATCTCAACGAGTTTTTCCACCGCGAGGCGGGCATGAGCCCCGGGGCCTACCGCCGGGCCTTCGCCGATTTTTTGGATCCCCGCTGAAATTCGCAATTTCTGAAGTTTTAAACCTTTCTTCGGATTCACCGTTCCCTCCCGGTCTGGTAGGATCAGGGTCTTATGAAAAAAATACTCCTCCCTGTTTTGTTTCTGGCGATGTTTCTGCAAACCCTGTCGGCGCAGTTGCAGCCGCTGATTGTGGATTGGGGGCACGATTGGGGCTCCGCCTGGTACCGTCAACCCGCCGACCGGAATGCATTCCCCGCCTGGCAGCCTCTGGCCACCGAAGATCTTAACGGCAACGGAAAAACCGAGGACGACTGGATTGGCGGCTGGCCGCTGATGGCGGATGTCCCGCTCAGCCCGCAGAATATCGTCTATGACTACACCTACCCCAGCGCCCGCTTTTACGGGGCTGCCATTGTCACGGTCACCGATCTGCCGCAACAGGACGACGGCAGCTACAAGCGTCCCTCCGCCCCCACCGAGGGACACATCAACCAGAACCACGAACTGCGCGACGACTGGAACCTGATGTGTTTTCCCACCGTGAAACGCGAGCCCGAAGCCTCCCGCTATGCCGGGGCCATGCTGGTGTTCTGGGATAAAAAGGACTTCCTCAACGGCGGGGACCGGTATACGGTGTCGATGGACGAAAACAGCAGTGTCGGCGTGTTTGTGTCCCGCTACTGGGGCGGCATCAACTGGGGACGCTGGCTGATCCGCGACAACGAAACCTTTTACATCTCCGAAGCCACGTTTGCCGGGCAGACGCAGCAGTTTGATCTGACCGACGCCTCCCCGGACAACGGCGCCCGCAGCCCGGTGGTGCGCACCACGCATACGGTTTCCCCCGCCGCCACCCGCTGGGCGGTGTACACCCCGCGCCCTCCGCACGAGGTGTTTTTTGATGCGTCAACGGCCGCGTTCTCGAACCGGACGTTCCACAATGTCGATGCGGTAGGCTTTCTCGCCCAGCGCGACATGAGCACCGGACATCCGGTCGCGGGCGGGCTTTGGGATCTGCCGCACGGGGTAGGGGAGCCTATCGCCCTCAAGTTCAACGCCGTGCAGGTGCGCGCCAACGTGCAGCGGCCGGCCTTCACCTCGGAGATTGTCAATCTGAAGCCGGTGGGCACGGCGTTTTACATGTCGGAGGAGCCGGTCAGCTTCGAACAATGGCTGCGGGTGCGGCGTTTTGCGATCACGAATCAGCGCGCCCGCAACTTCACCGAGGGCTATACGCATCATGAATTTGGCGGGTACTCCTTCCACCGCGACGGCGCCATGGGCGACATGCTCAGCGGACGCGCCGCGGAACACCATCCCGGCGAGTCGGTGACCAGCCTTTCCTGGCACGATGCGGTGCTTTGGTGCAACGCCCTCTCGGAGATGGAAGGCCTGCAACCCGCCTACTATCTCGACGCCGCCTTCACGCAGCCCTATCGCCGCGTTTTCGACCGCTCCAAGCTGGAGACCCGCAGCGAACGCCCCGTCATCCATTGGAACCGGCGCGCCAACGGGTATCGACTCCCCAGCGGTCATGAATTCGTCGCGGCAAGACCACAGGCCCGTGTTGCGGAGTTTATCTGGGAAGGGGAGGGCACGGTATTCAACCCCGAAAACGCCACCTTCATGCATGTGCTCGGCGGACCCGGCGAATCGATTCAAAACACTATGCCCTTTGCCTACGAGCCCTTTGACGGATGCCCCCGGGTCGGCTTCCGGGTGGTGCGGAACGGCGACGGGCGACTGCCCTCCAACCTCCCCAGTGTGCCGACCCGGGTTCTTGACCGCGGAGAGTTGCTGAAGCCTTCCGCCCCCGCAACGCCCGAAGCCCTCCGTCAGGCCGTTCTCT
>JAGYLC010000184.1 GCA_018401235.1 Kiritimatiellia bacterium | reverse complement strand
GGCTACCATGGATGCCGCTCCCACTGCCGCCAACAGGAGCAGCGAAAGGGACGTTGACGACGAGAACGAAAAGGCCACCAGGGATAGTCCGAAGGTAATCACGGACAGGGTGATTACTCGCCCCAGGCCCAGCACCGTTTGTCGGCCCGCAAGATACATGGCTCCTACGAACGCGCCCAGTCCTCCTGCCGACACCAGCAGACTATAGGTGCGCTCGTTTCCGCCCAACACCTGATCCGCCACCACGGGGAGGAGAGTGGTGTAGGGGATCCCCAGCAGGGCGACAGATCCCATCAGCATCATCAAAGCCCGAATGGGACGGAACCCGAAGGCGTGCTGAAATCCTTCCCGCATGTCGTGTAGCAAGTGTCGCCTTACTGCGGGTTCGGGTTTCGTCTCCAGTTTCAACGCCAGCAGAGATCCGATTACCGCAATGTAACTGAGTCCGTCCAGTAGAAAGCAGAGGCCTTCCCCCTGGCCTGGACCCAGCCGGTCGACCACGACATCCAAACTCGCGAATCCGATCACCGCGCCCCCGAGCACCGGACCGATCAGCCGCGCGGCTTGAAACATAGATGAATTGAGCGCAATGGCATTGGAGAGATCGTCCCGGTGTTCGATAATCTCGACCACCAGAGACTGACGGGCCGGCAGATCGAATGCCTTGCCCACACCCAAGGCTCCGCAGCCGACAAAGAGGTGCCATACCTCAATCACTCCGGACAGGCCCAGCCCTGCTAGTACCAGCATAGTCAGCATGTTCAATCCCTGTGCCGCCACCATCACCGTTCGACGATCCCACCGATCCACCAGCGCCCCCGCCAATGGCGAAAGCAAAAAGGTGGGCACATGCGTGAAAAACCCGATCATTCCCAGCATAAACGGATCGCCGGTTAACCGGTAGACCAGCCAGCCCATGGCCATCATTGACATCCAGGTGCCGGACAGCGACAAAAACTGTCCGGCAAAAAATAACCGGTAGTTCCGGGAACGAAACGTGCGAAAAAACATCATCATATAGGCTTTTTTCTACACGGAACATTTGGAAATTGGAAGAGGGGAAGGAATAAATCGGGAGTAAAGTGTGTGAGTTGGGTTAAGTTGCTTCGCAGGGCGAATTTTCGCTTGCGTGATAGCAAAAGTCTATTTAGGAATGTGTATGACTTTTTTTATACCACATGTTGGATTGCTCAGGGCACTGTCTGTAACTTCGCTGCTTTTTGCTGCCGGTTGTGTGTCAACTCCCCGTGAAGAGGTGACGCTTCAAAATTCCCCCTGCCGCGGGAAGATTCGGGAAGCAATCGAATTTTCCTCCTCTACAGCCCAAACGCGGTTGTTTTTCACAGATTACGTGTCGGACCAGGGAATGATGTCGGATGATCCCATGCAATCCTACTATGACGTGTTGGGTGTTAATGTCTCCAGTGTATTGCTTCCATGAAGGAACCGATTTTCGAACAAATCAACCTGCGCTTGAATTCGGACATGGATGCGTTCGTAAAGGCATTGAACCGGCGGGTGTTCCCAGGCGGTTCGCTGGTGGAAATGCAGGATGTGGTGGGTATGGTGACATGTCTTTTTATTTAGTGCGCCCTCCACATAATCAAAAATGCCGCTCCCTGCACGGAATGCGGGATGAAACTGGCAGCAAGAGATGATCCTTACCCTGTTTCTACTTCTTGCACAGATTGGGGGATTTATTTCCTCTCTGCATGCGGTGATGGCTACACGTACTCCTCAGGGTGCCATTGCCTGGGTGATCTCGTTAAATACCTTTCCGGTGATCGCTTTGCCCGCCTATTGGATATTCGGTCGTAACAATTTTGGAGGCTACGTAGTGGCCCGAAAAGAACAGGATGCAGAGCTGCGCGAACTTCTTACTGAACTGGTCAACGAGTATCCCCAGGTGTTTTCGAAACAATGTGACCTGCACTCGTCGATTCGGGCGGCGGAGGAGTTGGCCCGGGTGCCGGTGATGAAAGGAAACGAGGTAGAGCTTCTCATAGATGGTGAGACCACCTTCGCTTCGATTCTGGAGGGGATTCAACAGGCCGTTTCGTATATATTGGTTCAGTCTTACACGGTAAGAGACGATGTTATTGGAGGAAAATTGCAGGCGGCATTGATCGAAAAAGCACGGGAAGGGGTGCGGGTGTATGTCCTGTTTGATGAGGTTGGAAGCCATTATTTATCCCACGACTATCTTGAGATACTCGGCGATGCCGGAGTGGAAATCCATCCCTTCAATACCCGGAAAGGGTGGCGAAACCGCTTTCAAGTGAATTTCCGCAATCATCGCAAAGTCGTGGTGGTTGATGGCCATACCAGTTGGATGGGTGGACATAATGTCGGAGATGAATATCTGGATGGAGGAAAAGCCTTCACTGCCTGGCGCGACACCCACATTAAAATCGAGGGGCCGGCGAGCCTGCCCGTACAATTCGCGTTCATGGAAGACTGGAAATGGGCAACGGACGCCAAGCTGGAGCTGGATTGGGAACGGGGGTTCGAAACTAACGGGGATAAAGATATTCTCATTCTTCCCACCGGACCTGCGGATGATCGGGAAAGTGCCACGCTCATGTTCACCCATGCCATCAACTATGCCCAAGACCGTATTTGGATTGCCAGTCCCTACTTTGTTCCCGATGGAGGCGTGATTCAGGCTCTGCAACTGGCGGTTCTGAGGGGAGTGGATGTTCGAATCCTGATCCCCGATCTTGCGGATCATCACCTGGCCTATCTCGCAGCGTTCAGTTCCTTGAAACAGGTGGGGGACGGTATCCGGATCTGGCGATATGCGGAGGGATTTATGCACCAGAAAGTGGTCCTGGTGGATCACACCTTAGCCAGCGTGGGGACGGCAAATTTTGATAACCGCTCTTTCCGTCTCAACTTTGAGATTACCGCCATGATTTTGGATAAGTCCTTTAATCAGGAAGTGGAAGAAATGCTCCTGCGTGATTTTGAACGATCCGTCCCCATGGACGCGGATGCACTGGACCACAAATCCTACCTTTTTCAATTGATGTCCCGATCCGCCAGTCTTTTT
>JAGYLC010000183.1 GCA_018401235.1 Kiritimatiellia bacterium | reverse complement strand
CAACGCAGCTATTCGGTGGACGATACGGCGCAGACCGGTGATCCCGATGCGGTCTACGAACAGATCCTTCGACATAATCAACCCCAGGTACTGAGCGGGTATGCCCCGGGTAACACCTTGGCAGGTCTTAACGACTCTCTGGACATGATGATCAATACCGGGCTGGTGCAGGGTACCGGGGTGGAGTCGAATATTCCGGTCATGCCCATTGTGCGCCGCCTATTTTTTGATCAGGACAGCGTCACCATCGATGTCCGGGCCTGGTCGGTACGCACCGGAGGTCTCTACTGATGCGCAGCCGCCTCGCCCTGCTGGTTCTGTTCTCGGCCACCCTGGTCTCCGCCCGGGTCTTCTGGCGGCAACCCGCCTCCCTGCCGCAAAGCTGGGATCGCGCCTACTCCACGCCTGTTCGACTGCAAAACGGCAAAGGCCACTTCGAGACCTTTGTCTCCCGCGACTCGCTGAATCAAATCGAAACCCGGCTCCGCGAGGAGCACGGCGAAGATCTGGTTTGGGTGCCAGGCGAGATCATGGCCTGGGGCATGGCCCTGACGAATGGCTGGCTGACCCGGTATCTGGTGCAACCGCTTCCGGACGGCGGCTTCTGGATCGCCCGGCTCCATCAACCGGAGCGGCAAGCGGGCAAACCGGGTGATAAGCCGGATCGGCATCAACTGAGGGATCTGCCCGTCTACCCGCAAAGCAAACCCTCATTCTATAGTCATGACGAGGACAATCAACTTACGGTCGAAATTTCCGAATGTAATGCGACCCCCGACGCGGCCCTGCAAACTCTGGCCCGGCTGGTGGAGGCGGCGGGCTGGTCCCCTTCCCCGGTCAATACCGGAGGCTTTCAGATGTTTGTGAAGGGGAATCGAGTGGCCTTTCTGGGCGCACAACGCGGAAAAGACGGAATTACCCGCATCCTTAGACTTCACAAACCGCTGGGAGTGGAGTAGGACGATTTAACTTTTTTATGGAGATCCGGTTTATATGAAACAAAAAATAGTTCTGATTATCGCGGTGGGAATGGGCATACTGGCTTTTGTCCTCACCCACGTCTACCTCAAAAACGAAAGGGATGCCCTCTACGCGGATGCTACCCGGGTGTCGATTCTGGTGGCGAAAGAGGATTTGCCCGCGGGCACCGTGCTCAGCAGTCAGAACATTCGCACCATGGAAGTCTTCGAAGCCGGTCTCAGCAGCCAGGTCTTCCGGGCGGACAGAAGTCGTATCCTGCTGGGCAAAACCCTGCGCTATTCTCTCCGGGCAAACAGCCCTATCGAATGGGTCCACGTGGGTGCCAACCTGGATGAATTGACCGGACTCGCCCCCACCATTCGCTCCGGCATGCGCGCCATCTCGATTCCGGTTTCCGGCGAAAGCGCGGTGAGCGGGCTGGTGCGCCCCAATGACAACGTGGATATTCTCGGCACCTTCAGTTTTATGGACGAAGCTAATCCCGGAGAAATGGAAACCGTCACCTTTACCGTACTTCAGGACGTAACCATACTTGCCACCGGACAGGAAACCGCGCGGGCCGAATTGGAAATTTCCGATTCCCGTCGCCGCGGCAGTTACAATACCGTCACCATCGCCGTGTTTCCCGAAGAGGCGGAACTGCTGGCCTTCGCCATGAATGTACGCGGGAGCCTCATGCTTTCCCTGCGAAATCCAAATGACATTTCCGTGTTGGAACAGACCCCTCCCATCGATTTTCGGACCCTGCAACGTGAACTTCCCCGCCTGAATGAGAAACGCCAAAGTATTCTGCGCGGCAGCGAAACTTCGGAACGCTTGAGACGCTGACGATGGCTGAAAAACTTCAACTGCTCATTCAACACGAGGGCGCGGCCGAGCAACGCTTCAGCCTCCCCTACGGCATTTACACCCTGGGACAGGACAAGCAGAATAAAATCGTGCTGCAGGACCCCAGCGTTTCCTGGAAACACGCGGTGTTGAGTGTGGGCGAGCATGAACTGACCATCGAGGATCTCAACAGCAATACCGGGACCTATCTGGAGGGCGAGCGGATCCGCGACCGCCATGAATTCGCTCTCGGACAACGCATTCAACTGGGCACCTACGCGCTGCAAATCCTCTCCACCGAGCCCAAACCAAAAGCGGAACCTGCACCGAAGCCGGAGCCCGTAAAACCCCAAACCACCCAAGCAGTCCCCTCCCGAACCTCCCTCCCCCCGCAGAAACCGTTGAGTGCCGAAGGTCGCATCCGACGCAATATCAAGCAACAGGTGCACCAAGAACTTCTAGACCGCTTGGACCTGCGTCGAATGACCGCCGAAAATATCGAAGAATCGGGTCTGCAAACCCGGGCCCGCGAATTGGTCGATCAAATTATCCACGACGTCCGTGATCGACTCCCTCAGGGTATCGATCCGCAGAAGCTGGCCGACGAGATTTATAACGAGGCGGTCAAACTCGGTCCATTGGAAGACTATTTGGGCGACGACAGCATCACTGAAATCATGGTGAACGGTCACGATCAGATTTACCTGGAAAAAGAGGGTCGACTGGAGCGGGGCACCACCACCTTTGTGGACGATAACAGTGTCCAAGCCATCATTGAACGCATCGTGGCGCCGCTCGGACGCCGCATCGATGAAAGCAGTCCCTACGTGGACGCCCGCCTGCCCGACGGCAGCCGGGTGAACGCGATCATCCATCCGCTCTCGCTGGTCGGCCCCTGCATCACCATTCGAAAATTTTCCAAGGTCCCTTTCACTGTGGACAAGTTGATTGAATTCGGAGCCATTACCCGCGGTCTGGCCCTGTTCGCGGATATTTGCGTGAAAATGCGCAAAAACATCATCATTTCCGGCGGTACCGGCACTGGTAAAACCACCTTTCTGAATGTCATCAGCGGCTATCTGCCCGACAACGAACGCATCCTCACCGTGGAGGACGCCGCCGAGTTGCAACTTCCCCAGGAGCACGTGGTGCGATTGGAGGCGCGTCCGGCGAATATTGAAGGAACCGGGGCCATCACCATCCGGGATCTGGTACGAAACGCCCTGCGCATGCGCCCCGACCGCATTGTGGTGGGCGAGTGCCGGGGCGGCGAGGCCCTGGACATGTTGCAGGCCATGAACACCG
>JAGYLC010000182.1 GCA_018401235.1 Kiritimatiellia bacterium | reverse complement strand
AACTCTGGCACCCCGGCATCCCCCACCCTGCGGCCGCCTGCTACGCCTGGGCCCAAAATCCGGAGGGCTGCAATTTAGTCAACCAGGACGACCTCCCCGCCTCCCCCTTCCATAGCGACCTTTCTCTTTCATTGAGTCAATAGGAAGTGATCCATGCCGGGATTCATTCTATGAATACTGAACCCCGTGGATTAAGGTGATCCGGGTTGTCGAGTTCCGGTTGCGGGTTCCGGGCTCTTTCCACCAATGCGCGGTGCAGTGCCAACTGTGCGGCAGAGGACTGGCCCCGTTCTATCACCAGTTGTATGCTCACCCGCCGGGTGGCCTGGCTTAAGGCCAATATATCCACATTCGCCTGATCCAGTGCGGTGATCGCATCGGCAACCACCCGCGGAAAGGGTAAGTTCGTTCCCAACACCGCGATGAGGGCCACTGGCAGAATTCGTACTTCCGCATCGGGAAAGCTGTCGCGGATGTGCTGCGCGCACTCCTCAATGCGTCCGTACATGTCCGGCACCACATGGGTAATGGTATTCGCATTGGTGGATTTGCAGATGTAGCTGATCCGGGCATCGTCCAAGGCCGTAAGCAATCGTCGGTCGTAGCCTTGCTCCCCGACCATGTTCGGATCGTGAACCTCCAACGCCACCACATCCTCGCGACCGGTGATCATATCGACTTTTGGCCGTTCGGAGATGTACCCGCGGGTAATCAAGGTCCCCGGATGGTCAGGATCAAATGCGTTCTTGATCCGCAAGGGGATGTCCTGCGTTTTCATTTCCATGGCCGCCCGGGCGTGAATCGCCTCCATCGCCATATCCGACATCTGATCGGCAATATCAAAATTGGTCCGCCCAATTACTTGAACGTTTTCAAGCCCGATCAATACCGGATCACCGGTGCAAAGATGAAATTCCTTGTGGATGATCCCTTCTCCCGCCCCGGTGTGGGTACAGATTTTGCTGAAGGTATATTCGCTGTACCCGCGGTTGAACTCGGTCATGATCCCCACATCACACTTCAGGTATCCGGTCACAATCGGCATCTCCCGGGAGGGGTCCACATCCGAAAACGCCCACGCGATCACCGTATCCAAATCGTGGGATTCGGTTTGTTTCCAACAGGATAAATCAATGAAGCGAACATTCACCCCACGCGCCTGGAGAATCAAACTGGTCACGTACGCGCTGTGCGCCTCCCCGACCGCGCTGAGCAACTCCCGGCACGCAGGCAGGTAGTTTTCAGGTTGTAAATGACCGAAGGATCGAACCCGCATCAGATCGTTCAAGCAGGAGTGAATTCCCTGAATGCGTTCTTTTACAAACGCGTCCGCCAGGGATAAATCAAGGCCCAGGGACTCGAACGCGGCGTGGATTCCGCACATCAGGTCCCCCACCTTCTCCAAGTGTCGGGTCCAGGCGGGATCCCCGGAGGCGAAGAGTTCGAAAACGCCGGCCTCCCCCGTCTTTTTGTTGGACAGCAGGGCATTGGTGACCCCGCCAAAGGCTGACACCACGAAAATGCGGCCATACAGGTTTTCCGGCGAGCGGCCCTGTAAGAAAACTGTTTCCAACAACTCCCCCAAACGGCTCATGGAAGTGCCGCCAATTTTTTCGACTGAATGTCCCGCGGGTAAAATTAAACGTTCTGAAGGTGAAGGCATAGGGGTAGGGTTGGCAGGTGTGAATGTAGAAAAAGAACCCTAGCCTGCTTAGCTGTTCTTGACAATACGTTTTTATTTTTCGCCCCTGGATTTACCTTTGAAAGATACGATCGGGCAACCGGCTTGGTGATTCGGACCCCCGCAGACTCTCCCCAGCGTTGGTCGCAACAATGTGCACGTCAACAGGCTGTTCACTGGCCGCATTGTGACCTAAGATCGAAGAATATGAATTCACGCATTTGCTCCCTCCTCGCCGTATTCGCAGTCTACTTTTCACAAAGCACCCGCGCCGAATCCATTTGGTTAGAGTCTGAATCCGCCCGGCCCTTCCCCTCCTTCGCCACCACCGGCAGTGCAAAACCGGAGTGGGTATCGGGTGAACAGGTATTATCGCTCAACCTGAACCAAAACCAGATAGAGGAAGCGATTCCCGAAACGGGCTTGGTGATTTCCCATCCCTTCACCGTGAAAACCGCGGGCGAATTTTCTTTTTGGAACCGGGTGGTGTTTGAAAATGGCCGCGCTCCTTTTGAGTGGCGGGTGAATCAGGGGGAATGGACCGTGAATTCCCGGGAGGCGCAGCCCATCAGTAATGTGCAGGAACTGGCCTTCTGGAATCCGATTGGCTGGACCCCGATGGGCAAACAGCAGCTCTCCGCCGGATCCCATACCTTGGAAATCCGCTTGCGACGTGATTTGCGCAACCAGGACCAGAAAGAAATCCGTTATCTTTCGGACGTGATCCACATCACCAGCAGCCCCTGGCGTCCGCATTATCGCTTCCGTCCCGGTCAGGTCGAACCCCCGCCCGCCTCCCGTTTCGAACTTTCCGCCCCGGATGCGCCGCGCGTCGAACTCGATTTAACCGGTGCCTGGCATTTCGCCCCCTATGATGAATTCGGTGAAATTCCGGAAGACTCCCGGGTATCCGGCACCCGTCGCTATCCGGATACGGACATGCTCACCTGGAGTTCGATACCCGTACCCTCCGATCGAAATGAGGCGATTCCGGAAGCCCGTTTCGCCCACCGTTTTGTTTTGCGTACCACCGTGGACGTTCCCGAGGCGTGGGAAGGGGCTGGCTTTCAGTTGGAGTTTGAAGCTCTCAACATGATCAGCAGCCTGTTCGTGAACGGAGACTATGTGGGAGAGTTCGCGATTCCGAAAAGCCGTTGGGTCCCGGATGTCAGTTCCTACCTGCGGACAGGATCCAATGAAATTCTGCTGGTGGTGAAAGACAGCTACTACGGATTGGCACCCAATCAAACAGGCCCGGGGATGCGCAGGAGTCAGTATTTCCCCGAAAGCCTCTTCACCCGCAATCAGGGAGTAAACAATCGCCTGGATTTTCCGGTGGCGAATGGGCACGGACAGGCCGGCATTCTCGATACCGCGCGTCTTATCGCCACCCGCGCCCCCGTGTATGTGGCCGACACCTTCGTGAAACCCTTTCCGATTACCCGCCGGGAAATCGAAATGGATACGTCTTTGTTTAATGCCGGAGACACCCCGGCAACCGTAACCCTGGGTCTTTGTATCCTCGATCTTGA
>JAGYLC010000181.1 GCA_018401235.1 Kiritimatiellia bacterium | reverse complement strand
ATAAACGCGATAATCAAAATCAATCCCACCGCCTGCATGCCCACCACCGTCACCGCCGTGACCAGCCCCATCAACAGCAGATCCAGCCCATGCACCGGCCAGGCCAGGGAGCGGGCGAACTCCTCGTCAAAACACATCAGCGTAAACTCTTTTTGCAACAGCGTACACATCACGCCCGTCGCCACCGTCACTCCGAGCAACAACTGATAATCCTGCTGAACCATGGATGCGGTTTTCCCGTAAATAAACGTTTCCAGTCCCGCCGCGGAACCTCCCAGGGTTTGGGCGACACTCAAAAACACGATTCCCAATCCAAAAAACACGCTCAGCACAATCCCCATGGCCGCGTCATCTTTGATTTTTGTGGTATTCCGAATCGCGGTCACCACCCCCACCCCCAGCAAACCGGTGATACTCGCCCCCGCCAACAGCAGCGGAATCGATTTCCCGTCCCCTCCCCCCAGGGTCACCAGGATAAACATCAGACCAATCCCCGGCAAGCAGGCATGGGACAAGGTGTCACTCATTAACGATCTCTTTCGCAGCAACAGAAAGCTCCCTACCAAACCCGACGCCACTCCCAGCAACAGAGTGCTGATCACCACCAGTCGGGTGTTATAGTTCTGCAACAACAACACCTTGATGACTTCAGACATCTCTCCTACAAAAGGATTCATTTCTCCACGCCCTTCATTTTCCGCAACTCCTCGCCCGCCTCCACCAGTGCGCTTAACTTGCCCCCGTAGGTGGCTTTCAGATTTTCCCGGGTGAACACCTCCTTGGTCGGGCCCGCCTGCACCACCCGCAAATTCAGTAGAATTAGCCAGTCAAAATATTCGCTTACCGTGGCCAGGTCGTGGTGTACCACCAGACAGGTCTTTCCCTGGGACTTCAATTCGTGCAACAGAGTCACAATCGCTTTTTCCGTGGAGGCGTCCACCGCCGCGAAGGGTTCATCCATGAAGTAGAGCCGTGCATCCTGCGCCAGGGCCCGGGCCAGAAACACCCGCTGTTGCTGTCCGCCGGAAAGTTGACTGATCTGACGGTGCGCGTAATCAGCCAGGTTCACCCGTTCCAAGGCCTCCATCGCCTCCTGTTTGTGTTTTTTTCCCACCGGACGGCACCAGCCGATCCGCCCGTAGGTTCCCATCGCCACCACGTCCAACGCGCTGACCGGAAAATCCCAGTCCACACTTTCCCGCTGCGGCACATAGCCCACCAAACCCCGGTGTTTTTTGTAGGGCTGCCCATAAATCATCACCCGGCCCGATGCCCGCGGCACCAGGTCCAGACAGGCCTTGATCAAGGTGCTCTTCCCCGCCCCGTTGGGTCCCACAATCCCCACCAGCTTTCCTTCCGGAATATCCAAATCGATATCCCACAACACCGGTTTCTCATGATACGCCACGGTCAAATCATCAATCGCCAACGGTACCGAAGGCGGATGCGTGGGTGCGGGAGGAGAGGAAGGCAGCAAACTAGACAGATTCATGGGCACCGACTGTAAAAGCGAACCCGGTAAATTGCAACTTCAAAATAAATACTTTGATGGCTAAAAATTAGTTATGAACTGCATCAGAATAAATCGCTGTGACTACCCGTTCTTTCGAGTCGAAAATCATTCTTGTGTCATGAAAGGTCACTTGGACTTCAGCAGGGGTCCTTGTTTTGCCTGCAAATTTTGCGCAATCCGCGACCGGATTTCAGGATCGTATGCGTCCGGCAGGGCTTTCTTCGTTTTATTCGCGTTCACCCGCCTACAGCGCTTCGCGCAGCGATGCGGGCAGGTTCGTGTCCATTCGCGGCTTGATTCATCTGATTTTCAGCTAACGTCACGGCGCAGCGGCTTGTCCGCTGGAGCTGCTGGTTGAGACTTCCTCTATTCCGCCTTGCCGGGCAAGTCCATCCCGGAGTTTCTCTTCGATACGGTCTCTCAGGCTTTTCGGGGCCAGCACCCGCACATCCGGCATCCAGGACAGCACCCAGCGGATGAGTTCCTGCCTGCCAGAGGTCTCCAGCCGCATTTCCACCCGGCCATCGGGGCGCCGGATGAAGGTCTGCGAGATATGCCAGTCCCGCTCCATGATGTACACCGCCAGTTTCGACTCGAAAAGCAGCCGAACGCGCAGGATCTTCTCACCGCACTTGCTGATCGCATGATCTGATCAGCAATAACTCTGCCCTGCACAGATTTCGGCAGGTGGTCAATCAAACCACCCATGGTCGCATCCCTCTCAACCCCGAAACCGCCTCCCGCTCTCAACGCGCGAAAAGCGATTTCCTATCCATATACTCTGTGCGTGCTTTATATTACCATTGACAATCCCATAACTTATGGTATTTTGTTTGGTATGACAGCCACCTTACAAATTGATAAAGCGGGTCGAATGGTTTTACCCAAAGAATTCCGGCAAGCGCTTCACCTGGAAGCGGGCTCGAAGCTCAGTCTCCAGCTTCAAGGGGGGCATTTAATTCTGGAGCCGGTTCAGGACGAAGTTGAATTGGTCCGTGAGGGAAAACGGCGCGTGGTGCGGGGATGGACAGACTTTGACGCAGCCCGTGCCGTTCGGGAATCCCGTGAGGATCAAATGCGTCGGGATGCAAGATGAGTTATCTGATCGACTCCAGTGTGTGGGTTTCTGCCATGGTTGAGGATGAAAACTGGCACTCCCAAAGTTCGGACCTGATGGATCGACCGGATTGCAAAGTGTACGTGCACGCAGTTTCCGAGGTGTTCAGCACTCTGACCGGGGGAAGGAAAGGTTTTCGAATGCCTCCGAATCTAGTTATCCAGCTCATAAAGGAAGATTACCTGCCCTGTGTTGAAATCATTTCAATGGAAATCAGCGAGATTCTGGAATCCTTTTCCGAATGTCAGGGCCGGGGAATCACCGGAGGCGCCATCTATGACTATCTTCATCTGGTCGCCGCCCGTATGCACAACGTAGAGGTGTTGTATACCTTAAACCTTTCACATTTCCGTGCCTTTTGGAGACCGGGAGACCCGGAAATCCGACACCCTGAACAAGGGTAAGCCCACAGAAAACAGACTTTTGGACTTACTACGACTTTTGAGATCTCTTAAGGAGGACTCACGCCCAGAAGACGAGCCCATCGATCCGGACCCCTTTCCGGATTACGATACCGAACCCGTGCTCTTCTACGCAAACGCCTGAGTGATTGCGAGGGGAGGGCTATGTCTTCATTCAGCCCAAAAC
>JAGYLC010000180.1 GCA_018401235.1 Kiritimatiellia bacterium | reverse complement strand
TCCTGGTCGGCGTGGCCTTCGACTGGAAAGACCGCAACCTCGGGGAATGGCGGATCGAATCCGCAACGGCAGTCGAAGGGAATTGAACCGGAACCCGGCAGAGAAGGATGGCGTCATCTGACCGGTTCATGAGGGTTACACCGCCGACGATACGTAGTCCCTGATTTTGGCCGCATGGTAATAGGGGACGTTGATCAGTTTGTAGCGTTTGCCGTGGTGAGAGACATCTTGTTGGGTCACACTGCCGCGATATAAACGCAGTGCCAGGAGTGGGTTGTCGCCGGGATTCCGTGTTTCAGCTTGACGGCCTGGATGATCTCCGTGGCAGACAAGCCGCGTTTGAATAACTGCGCATCCTCCGAACGCTCCATATTCAGCTCTGAAAAAAAATCGTACTGCTCACCAAACAGACGTGCAACCACCGTTTTACCTACCTGCCGAGCACCACGCAAAACAAGCGGACGTCTTTGCGCTGATGTCCGCCATTCCAATAAGTTGTTTACGATAAGTCTTTTAAGCATATTAATGTATGTTATTATTTACAAAACAAGCCCATTTAAATTAAAATGTAACATAAAGCAAGGGTATTTATCGCTATTTTTAGACACAAAACAAGGTTGAAAAGTTGATCTGTTTACCAAGCTCAACCACCTTACCGACATCATAATGGATGCTCCATGCGCACCAGTGAATCGGCTCTTGCGCCCAGACGGCCGTTCACAAACATACGGAAGCCCTTGCCCCGACCGAAACGGCTGCCATCCCGGTCCCAAAGCACGGTCACGTCCTGTCCGCGGTAGTTGACCCGGTCGAGACAGAACCAGTCCCAGGTATTTTCCGGCAGCAGCGGATTCACCACCAGAGTGTCGTCGGCACCCGGACGCAGTCCGACGAGTCCGCTGATCACGAGGTCGCAGAAGGTGGAGTGGTTGTAGTCTTTGCCCCGCTCCACCCCGCCCTTCTCCGGCGACCAGGTTCCGTTTACACAGGTTTTCAGACGCGTGCGGGAGATCCAGTCGCCGGTGTGGGGG
Organism: Kiritimatiellia bacterium; assembly: GCA_018401235.1. GTDB lineage: Bacteria > Verrucomicrobiota > Kiritimatiellia > SS1-B-03-39 > UBA6053 > UBA6053. The sequence goes on along the minus strand of JAGYLC010000180.1, from coordinate 2,190 downwards.
TGCAGGTTCTCGTCGATCCACGGCACCACCGTTCCGTCTTCTCGCGTCCGGGTGTGACTGGCCGCATACCGCCTGAGGATATCGAAGTAGTCCGCTTTTCCGATCACATCCTGCCCGTGGCTGTTCAGCAGATTGGCCAGCGCGGTCAGGGTCTGGGAGGTCGCGAACGGCCAGCTCGGCCCGTTCCACTGGCATTCGTGCCCGCTGTAGTTCAGTTGAAACTGCGGACAACGCTGTTCGGCAAACGCGGGGCCGAATGGCGCGGCGAAGCCTTCGGGATCAGTCAACTGCCTCCAGGCGTCGTCGCAGTCGGCATCGGGCAGGTTGAACGTCCACGGCACGTAGCCGGCCAGCTCCCGCACCGATGCCAGAGAACTTCCAGGACCCTCCGGCCTGGTTTTGAAAAACCGCGCATCGGGATCCCACAAGCGTTCCCGCACCAGGGCTTTCAACGTCCGCGCCTCCGCCTCGAAGCGCTCTGCGGCCGCCGTGTCCCCGGCATATCGCGCGATCTCCGCAATCGCTTTTGCATCACCGTATTGATAACTGTTGATGGTGGGGCGGAATCCATCACCGCTCAGGGACATCTCCATGCCGTCGCGGTCGGCGGATTGAACGAACAGACCGTCCGATTCAGGGCGGTGGGTCCGGCCCCAGGCCTCCCAGTTGGCCACCAGATCCGGCAACAGTTCCACCGCCAGCGCCATGTCACCGCTCACCCGCGCCCAGGTAAGCACCGCGTCCGCGGCCCAGAAACTGTAGAGCCGCGGATTTCCGGACCGGAACCAGAAACGCGCAGTTTCGGCCAGATAACGGCCGTCCCGCAGCCAGCGTCCCTCATAGAAATGATGCCCCGCCGGACAGCAGATCGTGTTGTGCACGCCCGCCCAGGGAACGTCCGGCAGAAATTCCGTGACCACCCATCCGTCTGGAGTCTGCTTCAGGTGTTTTCGGTACGTCCACCAGCGAAAGTAATAGGTCCGTTCCAAAACCGGATCGGGACAGGTGAACAGAGGGATGTTGTCCCGCAGAAAATCCCAGGCATCCGCATTGGGAAAGGCATTGGCGTAATGCTCTTCATCGTCGGCGTTGAACTGTTCGATGTAAGCACGGAAGAATTCGGGTTGAAGGATCATGGTAATTTTGTCGTAAACTTTATCGTGAACTTTGTCGTGAGCTTTGTCGATCCCGGTGGCAATCCCGACGAAGTTCGCGACAAGACTCGCGACGAGGTTGCTATAACCTTTGTCGTAAACTTTGTCGCAAGCTTTGTCGAAACCAGTGGCAGTCCCGACGAAGTTCGCGACAAGGCTCGCGACGAGGCTCCTCCTCTACGGCGCGGGAAGAACAAAAACCCGCCGGGCCTCTTCGTAAAACCGTGCCCGCAGCCGGGCCGCGATCTCCGGAAACTCCTCCGTCAAATCCACCTGTTCCGCCGGATCGGTTTCGATATCGTGGAGCTGCCACCGCGCCCCGGAGCGGAAACCCTCCCCTTCGACCACCCCGACACCGACCAGCTTCCATTTTCCCTCACGGATGGCGGCGTTACGCTCATGCTCGAAGATCAGAGTGCGGGGCTTATCCGCTCCGCCCGTGAGGGCAGGCATCATGCTGCGCCCCTCCATCGGCAGGATATCATGACCCTTGAACCGCCGCGGATACTCCGCACCGGACAGCTCCACCGCCGTGGGCAGGATATCCATCAGATGGAGCAGATGATGCGACCACCCGCCCGCCTCCGTGATGCCCGCGGGCCAGTGTGCGATCATCGGCGTGCGCACCCCGCCCTCGTGGGCATAGTGTTTGTAGAGCCACAGGGGCGTGTTACAGAGATTCGCCCAGGCACTGCCGTAGCTGAACATGCTGTCCGGACCGCCCATGGCGGCCAGCGCCTCTCCCTGATGCAGGATGTTGGGTTCCCGCATGGTGTTGATGGCGATCCCGCAGCCCGGCTGGGCATCGCGGAAGGCTTCCGGATTCATATCGAAACCGAAAGGCTCCCACTCGGCGCAGGCACCATTGTCGCTCAGGAAGAGGATGAGGGTATTGTCCAGTTCGCCGTTCTCGCGGAGAGAGTCCACCACGCGCCCGATCTGCTCGTCCATGCACTCCACCATGGCGGCGAAGGCGGCCATGCGGCGCGCGAGGTCGGCACGGCGTTCCGCGGGCAAATCGTCCCAGGCGGGATTC
>JAGYLC010000018.1 GCA_018401235.1 Kiritimatiellia bacterium | reverse complement strand
TTTAATTTGCTCACGGGATTCCGCATCCTCCACCAGTTCCTCCAACAGGTTATCCTTGCTGATTTCCTCCAGCAGAGCTTTGGGAAGTCCGAATTTACCGAAGCGTGCGTTGATCAGCCGTATATCCGGACCCGCTTCGGTTTGTTCAATCGACACATCGGCTCTGATGAGCCAACGGGATCTTCCGGGATCGCCAACCCGCAGTTCCGCACCGATAAAATTGGGTTCAAAATTCAGTCGCAGGGCATCCGAAAATTCATTGCCAATGCGGGAAATCCAGTAGTTGACTTCATTTTCCGTCAACACAATCCCCTCTTCGGGAAACGTAAAGTCTTCCGGCATCTGTCCGGCGGAATCGAGCAGGTTATAGGAGTGCAGTTTGGCCTCGGCTTCGGTTTTCTCAACCGCGGTCATTTCCACGGGGCCGAAAGGTTCAACCATCAGGGAGCGCTTGAGCGACCAGAAGGCGATACTGCCGGCAAGTATCAGCAACAACAAGGCGATGAGGCAGCCGCCGCAGCCCACCACCCAGCAGTTCCGACCCTTTTTGGGGTCCGGAGTCCGGGCGGGCATCGGAGGGGGTAGTGTATCTGTCATGGTAAGAGTCCTTATCAATACTCGCTCATCAAGTCCAGCATTTCTTTGGTGGCAGCCGTCATGCCCACCATCAGGGCCCGGGCGATTAGACTGTGCCCGATATTCAGGGTATGCAAATGGGGTACCGGAAATAAATCCCGGAGGTTTTCCAAATTCAATCCATGTCCGGCATTCACCTGGATTCCCGCGGCATGCGCCTGTTCTGCCGCCCGCACAAGCTCGCGGAGGCAGGCTTGCCGCTCCTGTCCTTGCCGTTCACAAAAAGTCCCGGTGTGCAACTCGATCAGCGGTACCCTCAATGAAATCGCGGCCTCAATCTGGACGGGATCAGGATCGATAAACAGGCTGACCTCAATTCCGGCATCTCGAAAGCGGCAACAGCTATTTTCCAGTGCCTCATACTGCGCCACCACGTCCAATCCGCCTTCCGTGGTCAATTCCTGTCTTTTTTCCGGTACCAGGCACACTTCATCCGGAAGCACGTTGAGGGCGATTTCCACGATTTCAGGTGAATTCCCCATCTCCAGATTCAACGGCAGGGGCTGACCCGTGCGCATGGCCCAAACATCGGCATCCTGAATATGCCGCCTGTCCTCGCGCAAATGCACCGTAATTCCATGCGCCCCCGCGGCCGCGGCCAGACAAGCCGCCTCCACCGGATCCGGATATGCGGTTCCCCTGGCCTGGCGCACGGTGGCGACATGATCCACATTGACTCCTAAAAACATATGGGTCTCCGATTCGATAGGTTAAAATGATTCCGGGGAGCTGATATCCGCCCCCTCCACATGCGTCGAAGGCTCCATTCCCGGCGAGAAGGCCACGCAGAGCCCACGTCCCTTCTTTTTGGCTTCCCGCATTGCCCAACCCGCCCGATCGAACAACATTTTCGGATTGCGCCCGTCCACGGGCATGGTGGCGATTCCAAATCCGGCACTGAAACGTATCTCTTTATCTCCCACCCGTAGCATGACCTCCTTCAATTGGTCGCTCATTCGCCGGGCCGCACGCGCACTCTGTTCCGAAGTGGCGGGGAGACACAGCACAAATTCATCCTCCTCGACCCGGCCAACCAAATCGGTTTCCCGGCAGGAGACCATCAGACAATTCGCCACCGCTTTCAGCACTTGGTCTCCCGCTTCCCGTCCCAGAGTCAGGTTCACTTCACCGAGTTGGTCCACATCCACCCGGATTAGACTCATTTCCGTTCCCACCCGTCTGTGGGTAGCCAGCAGGCGACGAATCGCCCTGGAGACCCGATCCGGGTGCAACACCCCTGTCAGGGGATCCACCGAGGAACTTATCTCCACGGAAGCTTCCTCATCCCTGGGCCAGTTTTCGGGAAGCACCCCCCAACCCCCCCTTTGATTTTCGGCCGGAGTAACGGCTTCGCCACGCTGTATCCAGGTGAAAATAGACTCAGTATCCAATTCCGGCATCGACATCGAAATAGTCCCTTTTGACAACCCGGCGGATTTCAAAATACCGGTCAAACGGGACGCCACCCGGGGCAGCGAAGCTTCGGGGCAATCCACCAGCACCAGATGGATTCCACTTTGCAACAGACGCACCTGATCCTCTTTACGTAAATGATGCGTCAAAAGGGCTCGGATGTCCTCCGCCCGCTCCGGAGCATCCGTCTGAATGCGTAAAGCTCCAATCGGCTTTTTCCGCACCGCCTCCAACACCAACAAGGACGCTCCCGAGGGGCTCATCCGGGCAGCGGCCTCTTCCTCAACCTCCAACTGCATTTTGCGGTAGCGAAGGTTGCTCACCAAAAAAGCGAGGACGGCGAAGGACCCTGCCGCCACCATCACCACTTGTAATACGGAGATCAGAATGCTCAAAGCGTCTTAAACGATGCGTTTGCCATCGTCGCCCGGTTCAAAATAGCTGCCATGCGCCATATCAAAGGACATAGACACTTCCTGACCCGCTTTTACGGGGTCCTGACCGTCCACCCGGGCGATATAGGAATTGTCGCCTGCGGAAAGGTACAACATAATTTCGGCCCCCATGGGTTCCACAACTTCCACCTTGGATTTCACCAGCGAGGCGGGGTCGGGATCCGAAACCAACACAGAATCCTGTACATGCTCGGGCCGGATGCCAAAACTGACCTTTTGCTGGTTCGATTCCGTGAGAGGTCTCACGTGACTCTCGTGCACCTTGACATTCATCGCTTCATTCTTGAAGTACAGTCCGTCCGCCGTCTGCGACAAAGTTCCTTCAAAGAAGTTCATGGGCGGACTGCCAATAAATCCGGCTACAAAGCGGTTGGCCGGATTTTTGTAGATTTCCAGTGGGGTATCGACCTGTTGCATGACCCCGTCTTTCATCACCACGATCCGGTCCCCCATGGTCATCGCCTCAACTTGGTCGTGGGTCACATAAATCATGGTCGACTGAAGTTGGTTGTGCAACTTGCTGATTTCCATGCGCATCTGCACCCGCATTTTCGCGTCAAGGTTGGAGAGAGGCTCGTCGAAAAGGAAGGCTTTCGGTTGACGCACAATCGCGCGGCCAACCGCCACCCGTTGACGTTGCCCCCCCGACAAAGCCTTCGGTTTGCGTTCCAGCAACTCTTCAATCCCCAGAATGGCGGCCGCATCCCGAACCAACTCGTCTATTTGCTTTTTGGGCATTTTGCGCAATTTTAGTCCAAACGCCATGTTTTTGTATACCGACATGTGGGGATAAAGCGCGTAGTTTTGGAATACCATGGCAATATCACGATCTTTGGGAGGAACATCATTCACGATCCGTCCGCCAATATTGATCGTGCCCTTCGTTATCTCCTCCAAACCCGCGATCATCCGCAAGGTGGTGGACTTACCGCAACCGGAAGGCCCCACAAATACCATGAATTCCTTGTCTTTGATTTCCAGCGTGAAGTCACGTACCGCCGTCACATCGCCCGGATAAATTTTATGTACATTTTCAAGCAGGACTTCAGACATTTTACGAATCTCCATTAATGGTTACAATTGAGTGTGATGTCTTTTAAGTGGCGTTACGGGTGTGGTCAACGAAAATATCTACTTGATACGAGCCCTAAATAGGCCCAATCGGACGGATTAGACAGATCTAGCACATTGGACAAATTAAAGTCCACATCCCGGGATTGACGATTGGGCACAGCTAGGGCATGGTGACGGTGTGACTAAACTTGACTCAACTCCTGCTGTTGCATCAGTCCCCCTGCGCTGGGTGGGGCCGTTGTGCTTTTGTGTGAACGATCAATCCGAATTGTGCGAGGTGCCACTGGCGACCTATGAATCCCCGCTCTGGCCCAGCACCGCCCGGGGTGCCCGGGTGTCGGAGCTGTGCGGGGGTATTCGATGCACCCTGATTGACGAGCGCATGACCCGATCCCTGCTGCTGGAGGCCCCGGATGCGGGCCAGGCCCTCCGCATGGTTTCGGAGGTAAAGGCCGACCTCCCCTCCCTGCAGCCGCTGGTGGCCGAGACCTCGCGCTTTGCAAAGGTGCTCGATTTGCATGCCCAGTTCGTCGGAAATCTGGTCTACCTCCGCTTTGCCTTCGCCACCGGAGACGCCTCCGGTCATAATATGTCCACCAAAGCGGCGGAACGCATCATGCGCCATATTCTGGAACGCTATCCCGCCATGAAAGAAGTATCGGTCAGCGGAAATTATTGCACCGATAAAAAATGCTCGGCCGTGAACGGCATTCTAGGTCGGGGAAAATACGTGGTGACCGAAGCCCTGATCCCGGAAAAGATCGTGCGCCGCTATCTGAAAAGCTCCGCAGCCAAAATAGCGGAATTGAATGTGCGCAAAAACTTAATCGGCACCCTGCTCGCCGGCGGCACCCGCAGTGCTAATGCGCATGTCGCCAATATCCTGTTGGCCTTTTACCTGGCCTCCGGACAGGATGCCGCCAACATCGTGGAGGGCAGCCAGTCCATCACTCACGCGGAGGATCGGGACGGGGATCTCTATTTCAGCCTCACCCTGCCCAATCTGATCGTAGGCACAGTGGGCAATGGCAAGGGACTCGATTTCGTGGAGGAAAACCTGACCCGACTCGGCTGTCGGGAAGATCGACCCTCCGGCGAAAACGCCTCCAGACTCGCCATCATCTGCGCCGCCGCGGCCTGGTGCGGAGAACTGTCGCTGATGGCCGCGCTCACCCATCCGGGTGAACTCATGCAGGCCCACCAAAAATGGGAGCGTACATGAGCGATCAAACCAACGACCGCAAAGTCGAGCACATCCGGATCCTGCAGGAGGACGCGGGCACCGACCGCCAGGGCACCGCCTTCGACCGGATTCGCCTTCGACACCGGGCCCTCCCCGAAATCAATCTGGACGATGTAGACAGTTCTGTACACTTTCTAGGTAAAAAACTCGCGTTTCCTCTGTTAATCTCCTCCATGACCGGCGGACATCACGGGGACCTCCGCCACATCAACCGCAATCTCGCCGAGGCCGCCGAACGCTGTCAGGTGGCCATGGGTGTGGGCTCGCAGCGGGTGATGTTCACCCATCCCGAAGCCGCCAGCTCCTTTAAACTCCGCGAAAAAGCCCCCTCCGCCCTGCTCTTCGCCAACCTGGGCGCGGTACAGCTCAACAAGGGCTTTGATCGGTTTGAATGCGACCAAGCCGTGAATATTTTGGAAGCCGACGGGTTATTTTTGCACCTGAATCCCCTGCAAGAAGCCATTCAACCCGAGGGAGATACCTGCTTTGCCGGCCTGGCGGACCGCATCGGACACATTGTGAAACATCAAAACGCACCGGTAATCGTCAAGGAGATCGGCTGCGGACTGAGCCTTCCCGACGCCGAATTGCTGGTAGCTCAGGGAGTGAAATTGCTGGATGTAGCCGGGACCGGCGGCACCAGTTGGAGTCGAATTGAACATCATCGGCGCGATGCCCACCTCGACGACGGCCTGGGGCTGTTGTTTCAGGATTGGGGCACCCCCACCCCGGAGGCTCTGTGCAACCTCGCCCCCATGCGCGAGATGGGCGTTACCCTGATCGCTTCCGGCGGAGTCCGAAACGCCCTTGACATGATCAAATCCATTATTCTCGGAGCACGCCTGGTGGGCATGGCCAAACCCTTCCTCGAACCCGCCATGGAATCCGCCGTCGCCGTGGTCCACGAGATCGAGAATCTGCGTCATGCCTTCCGCACCGCCATGTTTTTACTAGGCACCCCCACCCTGCGGGAACTGCATGGAAACGAGGATCTAATCCTATGAGCATCGAATTGCCGGATGCGGAAACCCTCTATCACCAGTTTTTCAGCCGCTGGATCCCCCCCGAGGACCCCCGCAAGGCGCAGCTCCGCAGCGATCTGGAGCAAATCGAACTCGAGCCCGGACAACACATCCGAGTGCTCAGTCCGCTCACCGACGAAGGCCGAAAAGAAGTCGACGCGCAACTCGCCCGCGCCACCGAGGCCGCCCTCGCCGACATTCCCGCCATGCTCAAACTGGATACGCCCCCTTCCCTCGAGTGGCTCGACGCCCTCGAAGCCCACCTGACCCCCGAACGAATTCAGGAACTTCTTCGCGGCTCCGACCCCGACAAACACGACAACCTCTATCTGATCCTCTGCTGCGAAACCGGCGCCCTGATCGGTCATCTGCTTCAAAAGGCCTGGCCCACCCTCCGCTGGCTGGGCGATTTCCCCTACTTCGAATCCAGCCTCTTCGACCTCAACGCCACCATCTGCATCCCCACCTTTCACTGGGCTGTCAAAACCCTGAGTGGCGACGAGCACAAACCCCTCCGCGACAAAGTTTCCGCGACGATTGAATTTCTGCGGGAGCCGGTCTAGGAGTTAGAAGTTAGGAGATAGAAGTTCGGAGACCGACCGTAGCTCCCTTCGTCCTCGAAGGGAGAACTCCGGAGCCCAAGACCTCGGCCCAAGCCATCCGCGATTTTCCCTCGGGGACCGAGGGAACTACGATTACCGACTTCTATCTCCTATCTTCGAACTCCGATCTCCCCCCATTATTTTTGAGTCAATTCCCCTTTGCATTGTCAAAATCTGCATCTACAACCCTTCTATGCGATTTTTTCACACTTTCTTCATCCCCAGTGCATCCCTGTCCCTGCTTCTGCTTGGCAGTGGCTGCATGACCACCCCTGGGGCCATGGAGCGTCGGGATCGACAGACCTACGAGGCTCGGGAGCGCGCGGTTCATCGGGCACTGCAGGCAGCAGAACCGTCGCTGGCGTTTTTTCAAATAGAAAATCCAAATGCCCGCAATCAGCAACAGCGGATCATCAATTTCTCCGGTATTGTGCTGACCGAAGAGGGCCATCTCCTGGTTCCCTTTGCTATTCGGACCGATTCCGACGCCCGCATTGAAGCCTGGGTGGGGGAACAACGCTATTTGGCCAGACCCTTGCGGCTGGACGAGGGATTGGGGATGTCGATTCTGAAAATCGAACCCTATGAACCTTTGACCCCATTGAATCTGGAGGAGCCGGTAGAAGTCCGGATGGGCGAAACCGTCTATACCGTCATCACCACCGATGAGGACCGCGAATTCTCCCCCTTCGTCTTCGAGGCCTTCACCCAGGGCATTATTCAGGGACGGTATCGCCAATACAGCCTCAGCCCCCTGCCCGATCTCTCCCGCGGCGCCCCCCTCTACAACAGCTTCGGGCAATTGACCGGCATCACTTCCCAGGCGAACGCGTTCATTCTGGCGGATATGGTGCACGACATTTACGATTTGCTGAATCGCGGCATGGGCGAATCCGCCACCGGAGAAGAGGATGAATCCGAAGATGCCTGGTTCGGCGCTATCCTGGCCCCCATAAATCCGGACTACGCCCGCCTCAAGGATCTTCCGCGAAGTGGACTGTGGTTAAACCACATCTTCAAGGACAGTGCCGCCTACAAAGCCGGATTCCGCAGTGGCGATTTACTTATCAAACTCAACGATTCCCCCATGCGGCTTACCGGTCCCCGTGCCTACCGCTTTTTTGTGCAAACCCTGCGCGCCCGCGAAAACCAGCCCTTCAGCGCGGTGGTCCTGCGGGATGGCAAACGCATCAAGGGTAAAGGGGTGCTTCAGAAACGGCCCGACCCCGACACCCTGCGCGCGGAGGATCTGGGCATCAGCGTCAGCGAGATTGTGGAATCCATGGTAATTCGTTACAATCTTTTTGAAACCGAAGGAGTCATGGTGACCGATATCCATCCCGGCAGCCCTGCCGCCACCGGGCGCAGCTTCGGAGATTCCCTGCTCCGCAGCGGTGATATCCTGGTATCCATCGGCGGCCACCCCACGCCGGACGTGGAAGCCTTCGGCGAGGCTCTCGACGCCATTCGCAGTGAGAAGCCTTCCGCACTGCTGGTCCATTTCCAACGCGGTGTCACCACCGGCATCGAAGCTCTAAATTTGAAAATCGGCAAAGGAGGCCGGGGAGAACAGCCATGAACAACCACCTACGCATCTTCCTATCGAGTCTATTCCTCCCCGCACTCCTACTCGCGCAACCTCTGTTGCAGGCGCCCGACGAGGAGGCCCCACCCGTCGACCCCGCCCCGGCCGCACCCTTCAGCTCCCCCATCACCTTCGAGGGGATCGGAAGTGCCCCCCACGTGGATATCCCCGAAGACATCATGGAGAAAGTAGATCCCTCCGTGGTCTCCATCCAACATGAAAAAGCGGGGGGAACCGGATTCATTATTTCCGAAGACGGCTACATTCTCACCAATGGGCACGTGGTCATGGGCGACGACCCGGAGTTGCCCACCGAACCCGCCCGGCGCATCACCATTATTCTCAACGACGACCGAAAATTTTCCGCCCGCGTACTCGGATTCTCCCTCGATCCGGATGTGGCCCTGCTGAAAATCGAATCCTTCGCCCCTCTGACTCCGGTTGAATTCGCCGACAGCCCCTCCGCGTCGGTGGGCCAGCGCGTCTTTGCCGTGGGCACGCCCGTCGGACTCAAACGCACCTTTACCAGCGGTATTCTCAGCAACGTCCGCCGCACCGATCTGGCCACGGAGACCGTGGTGTTCCAGACCGATGCCGCCATCAACCGCGGCAACAGCGGCGGCCCCCTCTTCGACCGTGAAGGCCGGGTGTTGGGGGTCAACACCTACGCCACCCGCGGACAGAACAACCTGGGCTTCACCATCCCCATTCACGTGGCCCTCGACATGGTGGAGGATTTCAAAACCCGCGGACGCTTCGTGCGAAGTTGGATTCCTCTCTTTTTCACCGGAGAATTATACGACGAACTGCGTCGGGTGCTCGAGGTGGAAGACGGCATTTTAATTTCCTACGTAATGGAAAACTCCAAGGCCGAAGAAATGGGCCTAAAAATGGGTGACATTCTGGTACAACTCGATGGCGAGCCGGTGTCCGCCCGCAATTATGCCGACCTGCTGGACTTTGAATGGTCCCAGACCATCCGCCCCGCAGGGGAGGAAACCACGCTGACCGTACTGCGGGGAGAACCCGGGGGCCGGACCGAACACACCCTCCGGGCTGTCCTGGAGGAACTGCCGCTGCTGCCGGCATTCAATCGGCATGTGGGTGAATTGGTGGAACACCGATACGCCAGTCTCGGGCTGGGAGTGGAGGACTATACAGATCTCCATCACGTCATTCACCGGATTCCCAGATCCACCACCGGCGTATTCGTAAAAACGGTCTTGGACAGTTCAGTGGCCTCCCGTGCCGACATACATGAAGGCGACGTCATCCGCCAAGTAGGCGAATATCCCATTACCACCGTCCGCGAATTCCGCAAGGTGTTCGACCGCGAACTCGCAAAAGGCGAGACCGCCATCCCCCTGCGGCTGACCCGCAATAAACTGGATGTCATCACCGCCATTGCGCCCGATTACCTCATGCGCAACCGCAAAGTGATACTGGTGGCCACCAACGAATTCTCACACGACTTGGATTTGATCCGCAGAGAACTGCTCGCCAAAGGAGCCACCCTGCTAATTGCGACCCCGGAAGGCGGTTCCATTCCCATCAACGGAGATGGTGATCCGCTGGCCGCCGACCTCGCATTTGCCGATATTGCCGACGCGGAAGCCGACATTCTCCTCTTCACCGGAGGCGAGGCCAGCAAAGCCTTCTGGGATAACGAGCAGCTCCTCGAACGGGTTCGGGACGCCCTCGCCAACGAAAAGCAAATACTCGGTTGCATCGGCGAATCCGCCTTGTTGCCGGTGCTGGCCAGTGAGGAAAAGCTGGAACCCAAAATCACCCTTCCCCGGGAATTCTCCGGCGAAGCGGTTCGGCGGGGAGCCACCTACACCGGAAAAGATGTGGAATCCGATAAAAAACTCGTCACCACCACCGGGGCCGAACGCTCCGACCTCCGCGAATTCCTCCAAACCATTGCCAACCTCCGTTGACCCCCTTTTCCGACGCTCGGAAACGGAAGGTTTTCGACTTCCGAGCGTCGGAACCCGATTCAATGACTTCCTCAACCTGGACCCGACTCCGATCACGGCTTTCCTTTGGCCAAAAGGAGGCTCCGCATCTGCGGTTGGGCCGTTGGGGCGAAAAAGTGGCGGAACGGAATTTGAAAAAACAGGGACTCCACATTTTGGGACGGCGGGTGCGGGTGGGTAAACACGACGAAATTGATCTCCTGGCCAGAGAGGGAGCCCTTCTGGTGATCATCGAAGTCAAAACCCGGGCTAAAGAAGGTCTGCGACCGGTTCGAGACGCGGTGGATGTCGAAAAGCAAATCCGCCTTAATCGGGCCGGCCTGGCCTACGCTCGCACCTGCACCCCGCGCCCGGAGGGCCTGCGCTTCGATATCGTCGAAGTCATCGGTACTCCCGACACGCCACCCGTCCACGTCCGACACCTCCCCGGCGCATTCGGACTTCACCACGGCTTCCGGTACTGATCATAAAATTCCGTGACATCCGATGAAAAGTGCATAAGGATACCCTGAAACGATATCATCCACTCCCTATGAACTACTTCACTCTACTCTCAATCTGCTCTCTTTTTGCACTTACCCCTCTGTTCGCGCAGCAACCCGACCTGGAGGACCTGAACACGGAGGCCTACCTGTCCATGCTGGATGCCGACAACCTCTTGGATCAAGGCAAAGAAGCGGAGGCTCTCCCGCTTTATCGGCAGGCGTTACAGGAGTATGAAGAACTGAAAACCCGCGACCCCGATTTCAAAACCACCATCGTAGAGTACCGAATCGAAATTCTCACAGAAAAGATCGACACTCTGCGTAAAACCCTTCCCGCACAGGCAAGGGCACAACCCCTCCCCGCGGAAGCTACAGTGGCCCCTCAGCAGGATAATTACGAGAGTCTCTATCTGGAAACTCGTGAAAAAATGCTCCGAGATGCGGCCCGTTTGCTGGAATTGGAAAGGCGGAACATCGAAATGGTGGTGACTTTGCGGGAAAATCAACAGACCTTGAACCAACAGCAGGCCCACCTCCGGGAATTGCGAAAACAACTGAGTGACAACGAAGCGGAGCAGCAAGGTTCAACCGCCGCTCTGCAGAAAGAAGTCCAGGATTTGAATCGCTTCAATACCCTTTTGCAGGAACGAGCGGATACGATGGAAGGCACGAACCGCGATCTTACCGCCGAACGGGATGAGATGCGGGTGACTATCCGAGAACGCAACCGCCAGCTTTCCGAGCTTGAGGAAAACTTTCAGGAAACCCAAAAGGAGCTGGCCGAAGAAAAACGGAACGCCAACCAAAACGAACAGCGCTTGATCCTGAGCCGGAATCAATTGCGAGATGATTTGGAAGAGACGAAACGGGAATTGGAAACCGCCCGCATGGCGGAAGCACAAGCTGCGGAAAAGGTGGCCGGAGTCGCCCTGCTGGAGGAAACGGTAATCGAATTGAACAAGCGGAATGAACAACAGGCGGCTCAACTCCGTGAAGCTAGCGAACAAATTTCGACTCTCCTGCAAGAACGTAATGCCCGCGAGGAGGAACGTGCGGTCTTGCTGGCACAACATGAGGCCACTCGGGCTGAGCTACAGGCGCTTACCGATGAAAAAGCAGAATGGGGGGAAGCGGTAAAACCCACCCGCAGCATGATCAGGAACCTGCACACGGCCCAGTCGGAACTGGCGGAGATCAAAAAAGAAAATGCCAAATTACGCCTGAATTTTCAACAGGAGCAGGCTGTCCGCAGTCAACTGCAGAGTACAGTAGAATTACAACTGAAAACCATCACCCAGCGTATGAACGAGATCATCGGGTTGCGACGGGAAATTGCGGAACTGAAAATGATGACCGCTTCCGCCACCGAAGTGGAAGAACCCCTGAAGGAGGACTGATACGAGATGGATGTGATCCCGGGCTCCCTAAAGAACTGGTTCAAGGACTGCCCCTTCGCCATTACCGCGTTCAGTGGCGGGGTGGACAGTTCCCTGGTGACCTGGCTGGCCAACCACCTCCTGGGTCCCGAACAGAATTTGGCGGTCATCTCCGCCTCTCCCAGCCTGAAACTGTCGGATTTGGATGCGGCCAAGCACTTCGTGCTGCAACACGCGATTCCGATGCAGGTGATTATCACCCGGGAAATGGAGAACGAGAATTACCTGCTCAATCCCGTCAACCGCTGCTTCTTCTGCAAGCAAACCCTATACAAAGAACTGGAGGAGCTGGCCACCCGCCATTCACCCAGCTGGATCCTCAACGGCACCAACACCGAGGATCTCGGCGACTATCGGCCCGGCCTCCAGGCGGCAAGCGATCACCAGGTCCGAAGTCCGCTGGCGGAGTGTGGATTCGACAAAGCGGCGGTGCGGGCACTGGCCGCCGAGCTGAAATTGGAATGCTGGGACAAACCCGCCTCCCCCTGCCTCAGTTCCCGTATTCCCTACGGACTCCGGGTCAGCCCCACCAAACTCCGCCGTATCGAAACGGCGGAAAACTGGCTGAATGAAGAAGGCTTTCCCGTCTGCCGCGTACGCCACCTCGAAGCCGCCGCCCGCGTCGAAGTTCCCCCCGACGACATTCCCGCCTTACGGAAGATTGAATCGAGTCTGCAGGATAAATTGAAAGAACTTGGATTCCTGACCGTCGAGATCGACCCCGAGGGTTTTGTATCCGGCAAAATGAATCGGGTGTTGCTGCCCTCACACGAAAAAGAAGAAAGTTAACCGCGAATCGGTGCTAATGTATAGATACTGCGGGGTTATACTGGGAGTCTTTTTTGTGGTTTGTGGTAAAAACCACTTTTGCTTTAATTGGAAAATTCAGCTGTTCCAAATGCGATTTTTGGACATACCAATCCAGTTGTGAAGAACCCACTATTGAGTATCAGTTGGATTATTGGATCACTATCAAGCCCCCTTATCCT
The DNA here is from genome assembly GCA_018401235.1 of Kiritimatiellia bacterium. GTDB lineage: Bacteria > Verrucomicrobiota > Kiritimatiellia > SS1-B-03-39 > UBA6053 > UBA6053. The sequence continues at coordinate 15,112 of JAGYLC010000018.1, read as the reverse complement.
CGGAGGCTTAAATACAGGGCTCGGAATTGCCCGGTGGGATTATTCTGAATAAAACTTCTTCCAGAAATGAGACAGGTTTGTACATCAGACCTCAGTTTGAAGGATCAATCAGGCGAACTCGATCGCAGATTCAGATGTCCTCTAGATGAGGTCTGATTTCGGGCCGTAGGCCCGCGAAGATTCCAGCCCCACCCAAGGAGCGAAGCGACGCGGTGTGGTCAAAACGGAAAACGAATGGTTTTCTGATTCAAAAATTGACGCAGAATTAATTTTTTTTTGCCGCAAAAGAGTCACGAAAGATTTCAACCCCTATAACCCCGTTCTGAAACAGGGATCAAGGGAAGGTTTTTTCTGTTTATTTACTCCTTACTACCCCTGAAAAAGCAGCCATAACAAACTTTTCCAAACAAAATGAACATTTTCCATCAGGTGTTTTTGGAGAAACGAACTATTTTTATGGAAGAGTTTCATAACGGGGCTTTAGGGGTGCTTCCGCTTGCGAACTCTTGCTGTCAAAATACGATATAAACTGAGTTCTGGAGGTCTGGTACCCCTATCCATCACCCACACTTTCCTTACTTCTGACCTCTCCTACTCTGACCGCTCTTCCCGGACTGGTTCTTCGGCCTTCCCCGCTTCAGCCCTTCCTCTCACCCTTGAACGGGATTAACCACCCGATGCCGCGATAAGATTGGGAGTCGGAAAGATCCTCACTGTATATTTGAACACAAAGTCGCTCAGTTCGGCAGCCGCCACAATCAACGAGTCCCACCATGAAATTCCGTACCGTTGTTGTACCAGATAGCCGATGGAGACCACCTCGAAATCCAAGGGGTGCGGCTCCCATGCTGCCAATGCCTGCATATCGTCCTACGCCTCTTCAGGAGTTAAGCCCGGATTGAGTTTTGCAGTAACATTCACATAATACTCATTGAGGACTTGAATCGAAACTCGTCCAGTATGTTGGTCCCACAGTTCCTTTAACAAACTTTCGGCAATGGATTGCTTCCGGGGTTCCGAGGCATCCCGTGCGTAGAGCAGAACGTTGGTTAAAACATATTGATACGCACATATTCTTCGGTGCAATCGCAGGTGTAAAGCACCGCTTTTCCGGGTCCGCCGGTGCCCAAGTTCAGGGTCACGGTGTAACGGTTGGAATGCAGCAAGGCCTTTACCTTTTCCGCATCCGCCTGACCGGGGACTGATTCCACCAGCATGGGGAGATCGTCGTAGTAAATACTGATTCGATCCGGATCAATCTCCACTCCGCAGTATCCCAACACATCCAGCATTCGGCTCCAGGCGGGATAGGTTCCAGCCAGTCCGGTTTTCACCAGAAACGAATTGGCGACGGACCGCAGGGCTTTGTCCGCCTCCGCATTGGATGCCGCGCCTTCGGCACGTAGTTCGATGAATTTGGTCATCCCCTCCCCGTCCCACACGATCTTCATGGCCAAATCAAACAGTACTCCATTGAGCGCGGTTTGAAACGTATCCCAGTCCGGGTGACCCGGCTGCAGCGGGGAATGTCCGGCTTGTCCATTGGCCAGGCAGATCACCGAATCATTGGTGCTGGTGTCCCCGTCGATGGAGATTTTGTTGAAGGAGTTATCCACCGCTGTTTTCAAGGCAGCCCGCAGCGCGGGAGCCTCCACCACGGCATCGGTGAAAATGTAAGACAGCATGGTGGCCATATTTGGTTCGATCATGCCGGCACCCTTGCAGAATCCACTGATCCGAGCCGAGTGCCCCTCTATATCAAAGGTGGTCGTACACATTTTCGGACGGGTGTCCGTAGTTAAAATCCCCTGAGCGGCATCCTCAGCGCCACCAGCGGACAAGCGGGGAACCAGCAGTTCGATCCCCTTTCGGATAGGGTCCATTCGCATGGGTTTGCCAATGCCGCCGGTGGAGGACACCAGCACCTCATCCACATGCAGGCCCAAAGCTTCCGCGGTCCGTTGTGCCATTTCCTCCGCGTCCCGCACTCCCTGTGGTCCGGTGCAGGCGTTGGCGTTACCACTATTGATGAGTATAGCCCTCGCCTTGCCCGATTTCAGCTTGGCGATATCCATCTTCACCGGCGCGGCCTGAATCCGGTTAGTGGTGAACATGCCCGCCGCCACGGTCTCCGGCACATCCGAAACCAACAAGGTCATATCGAAGCATTGCGGATCCGTTTTGATTCCGGCATGCACGCCGGCCGCACGGAATCCGGGTGGTAAAATACATGTGGGAGAAAATTCGGGGAGTTGCATAATAGAAGAAAATCCCTTATGATTTTCCTCCCAAAACACAAGCGTAGATCAAAATAAGGTTTTTCCCGACCATGGGTTGAAAAAGTGGAGTGAGCTGTTAGGGGTCTTGCCTTCATCAAGTGGCCATTCGCCACACCACATCCTCAACTCACATCTAAAAGGAACCTACATGGATTTATCCGCACTCCCCACTCCCGTCCTGGAAACTCTCAGCTATCAGGAAGGATTCTCACAGGGCACTCAAATGGCCGAGAGTATTTCGTCCGAACAGAGAGAACGCTTTCTCGAAGGATTCCGTGATGCCACCACTGCCAAACTCGATGATGAGGCTATGCTCTACGCTGCGGGCGGGCACAGTGCCCGTCAGGCCATGCAACAGGGCCTCGATGCCAACAAAATGCTGGCCGGAATTGAAGATCACCTCGGGGAAAAACCCGCCGCATATTCCCAAGAGGAAATCGCCAGTGCCTTCCAGGCCTTTCAACAACTACAGCAACAGGCCCAGGCTCAGGCTCAGGCCCAACCCCAAGCCGGCAATACGGATGCGAGTCAAGAAAATCGCCAGAAGGGAGATGCGTTTCTGAAAACCAACACCGACAAAGCGGAGATCACCACCACCGCCAGCGGACTGCAATTTGAAGTGCTGGCCTCTGCCGATGGGGATACGCCCACCGCTACCGACAGCGTGACCGTGCATTACACCGGACGTCTGCTGGACGGGACCGTATTCGACAGTTCCGTGCAGCGCGGGGAACCCATCACTTTCCCGCTGGACCGGGTGATTCCAGGCTGGACCGAAGGACTGCAACTGATGTCTGTCGGTGCCAAATACCGGTTCTGGATTCCCTCGGATCTCGCCTATGGTGAGAACGCGCCACCCGCCATTGGCCCCAATCAGGTGCTGGATTTCGAAGTGGAACTGCTGGGGATTGGCAAGTAGGGTGGAAGTCAGAGGTCACTTGTTACTGGTCATTCGTCCTATTGACCAGTGACAAATGACCAATGACTAACCACCGATTTCACTGGACGAATAAAGTTGAATATGTATGATGAATAGGTGTTATTAACCTCTTACGATTTGGAGATTCCCTTATGTCGGCAAAAAAATATAAATCCGCTCATCCTGACCGCCCCTATTCTTCTCAAATCACCCAGGGACCCGAACGCGCGGCCAGTCGGGCCATGTTGCACGCAGTCGGGTTTGGCCGGGAAGATTTTAAAAAACCCCAGGTAGGGGTCGCCTCCACCTGGAGCATGGTCACCCCCTGTAACATGCATATCGATCAACTCGCCCGTGAATCGAATGCCGCAGTGGACAAGGCGGGCGGCAAGGGTATCATTTTTAATACCATCACCATCTCCGACGGCATTTCCATGGGCACCGACGGCATGCATTACTCGCTGGTTTCCCGCGAGGTGATCGCCGACTCCATCGAAACCGTCGCGGGTTGCCAGATGTTTGACGGTCTGATCGCGATCGGCGGCTGTGACAAAAACATGCCGGGCTGCATGATGGCCATTGCCCGCCTGAATCGTCCGGCCGTTTTCGTGTACGGCGGCACCATCCTTCCCGGCAAACATAAAAAGAAGGATGTGGATATTGTCTCTGTATTCGAAGCCGTGGGTGCGCACGCCCGCGGGGATATCGACGACAAGGAACTGCAGAAAATCGAAGAGGTCTCCATTCCCGGACCCGGATCCTGCGGGGGCATGTATACCGCCAACACCATGGCCTCCGCCATTGAAGCTCTCGGCATGAGTCTGCCGGGAAGTTCCTCCCAAGCCGCCATCTCCCCCGAGAAAGCTGCTGACTGTCGGGCGGCGGGCGAAGCGGTTTTGGAACTGATTAAACAGGACCTCACCCCCAAAAAGATCATGACCAAAAAGGCGTTTGAAAACGCCATCGCTGTGGTCTGCGCCCTGGGCGGCTCCACTAACGCGGTGCTCCACCTGCTGGCTATGGCCTGGACCGTGGGGGTTAAACTCAGTCTCGACGATTTCACCCGCATCGGCAAAAACGTTCCGGTTCTCGCCGACCTCAAACCCAGCGGAAAATACGTGATGAACGAACTGGTAAAAATCGGTGGCGTCCAGCCGCTGATGAAAACCCTGCTGCGGAAAGGTCTTTTGCATGGGGACTGCATGACCGTCACCGGCAAAACTCTGGCTCAAAATCTGCGCCCGGTGAAAGCCTATCCGAAGGGACAGGACGTCATCCGCCCCTTCACCAATCCCATCAAACCCGAAAGCCATCTGGTCATTCTACGCGGCAACCTCGCTCCCGAAGGTGCCGTGGCCAAAATCAGCGGCAAGGAAGGTCTCTTCTTCAAGGGAACCGCTAAAGTGTTCAGCTCCGAGGAGAAAGCACTGCAGGCCATTCTAGACGGCACCATTCAGAAGGGACACGTTATCGTCATTCGCTTTGAAGGCCCCGTGGGCGGCCCCGGTATGCGGGAAATGCTCTCTCCCACCAGCGCGGTAATGGGCAAAGGACTGGGCAAGGACGTGGCACTGATTACCGACGGACGTTTTTCGGGTGGCAGTCACGGATTCGTGGTGGGACACATCACCCCGGAAGCCGCTATCGGCGGTCCCCTGGCCATTGTCAAAGATGGGGATGAAATTTCCATCAACGCCGAAACCGCCGAGTTGAAGCTGCATGTAAAGAAAAAAGACATCAAAGCACGCATGGCCAAGCTCAAACTGCCCAAGGCAAAAGTGAAAACCGGGGTGCTGGCCAAATACGCAGCCACCGTCACCACCGCCAGCGAGGGGGCACTGACCGACAAGGTCCTGCCGCCCCCCAATCGCTTACGCTGACAACCACCACAGATGACCCAGCCGATTATGATCACACACATTGTCCTTTGGAAAATCCAGGACCAGGCCCTCGGCTTGGACAAAAGCGAATTGATGGAAAAGCTCAAAGAAGATTTGGAAGCGTTGCCCGCACAAATCGAGGAGATTATCTCTCTGAACGTGGGCATCAACGCCCAACCCGGCGATGCGGCCTCGGACGTAGTCCTTCTCTCCACCTTCGCCGATTGGGACTCCCTGAACCGCTACCAACACCACCCCGCCCACCAGGAAGTGGTCGCCTTCGTTAAACAAATCGTCAGCGAACGCAGGGTAGTGGATTTCGAAGGTTGAAGGACTCCACTCCGGCCAACCTCCCAGCGAGGAGCAACTCAGGTTTTTCTAAGCAGTCGTATATACCCAATACGGATCTGCTCCCGTGATCTTGGCAGCATCTTCGGAACCCACGCCCGTAGGAGTTTGAAATACGATTAACCATCGATTTGACTTGAACAACTCAAGTTTCTCCGCTTAAAAAGCCAACTTCGGTCGGGGCGTGGCTCAGCCTGGTAGAGCGCTTGCTTCGGGTGCAAGAAGTCGCAAGTTCGAATCTTGTCGCCCCGACCAACTTTTTCCTAAATAAACGCTCTACGTGCCCCAAGATCCTTGCATGCCTATCCGGTTGACACAGGTTTGATGTGTTTCCCTCGCAATATACATCCTTGGCTACTGTTTAGCTCGCAAAGGTCACCTCTTGGTCCGACGCCCACACTACACATACACAGACGATGGGGCTCGACAGGCGTTCTCCATCTTTCCTGGGAACTTCGGACCCGGAAAAGGGGGAATCTTAGTGTCACCCAATGAAATCCTATTCTGCCATTTCGTTTTCACCCCTCTGAGGCTTGTTGAAGCGCAATACCTTAACAATATAGCATCGAATCAAGGGCTGGTGCATAGCGATTCCTAGCCTACAGCCCACGGCGGGGCAACCGGAGATTCATCCCTAATGTTGGATCCCTAGTTGTACCAATTCGGGGATGTGCCCTTCTCAATCTTCCAACCTCCGCTTTACTTTTATGTCGCCAGATCATAGGTAGACACTTCATTTGAACCCTTCCCAATCTCTGACTCCATGTCCCGACTGTTGCTGTTGAACCTGATGTTCTGTTCCTACCTGTCCGGGGTGGATGCGGGAGAAGTGCGTTTGGAAGGGGGCGTGTCGGTGGTGGAGATTGTGGTGCATAACTGGGTGCTGCCGGATGCCACCCGCAGTGATCCCATGAGCCGGGCCCATCTGGCGGTGGTGAGGGCATTTGAGAAGGCTTATCCGGCTATTGTGGAGGAACGATATCGTCAGCGCTATGAGGCGGATCCGGATCGGTACGGCAATCACGACTGGTCACGGGTGCGTCTGCGGACCCGCGCGTTTACCGGGATCCGGGTGGAGGGGGTGGAATCGGATTTGCTGGCCATCGCCGGCGGGGTGGCCCCGGATGTGATGTACCTCAATTTCCGCCGCTCGGATACCTACATTCGACAGGGCTTTCTGGCACCACTGGACGAGTATCTGGAGGACCTGCCCGCCGGGGAGCTTGAGGAGAGGGTGCACGAAAAAATCTGGCCGGTGATCCGCCGTCCGGGCCCCCAAGGGGACGTACACACCTGGGCGCTTCCCTACGGCGGGCTGATGGGGAAGGGGTTGCTGTATCGAAAAGACCGCTTTGACGAAGCGGGCCTGGATTATCCGTCGGCGAACTGGTCCTGGGAGGATTTTCTGTCGGCGTCCCGTAGACTGACCGATCCGGCGAATGGTCGCTATGCCATGCGGTTGGCGAGGGGGAATCATGAGAGTTATCATTTCATGACCTTTCTGTGGTCGGCGGGCGGTGAATTTATGAGTCGAGACCCGGAAACCGGCGTCTGGACTCTGGACTACGACTCCCGGGAAGCGGCGATGGCCTTGGATTTTTACGTGCAGATCGCCACCGAAGCCTGGCGGGACGAACGGGACATTCCCCGTCGGGGCTACGCCTATCAGGACACCGCCGGGGCCTGGGGCAAGTGGCAGCGGGGTGAAATCGCCATGACCCAGGGGTACATGGACGAAGAAATGTTCGATGTGATCAATCCCGAACTCACCGGACTCGCCCCCATGCCGCTGGGTCCCACCGGCATTCGGGGCAGCGAACTCAACAGCCGCATGCTGGCCCTGTTCCGGGATATCCGGAATCCGGTGGTGCGCGATGCCGCCTGGGAATTCATCCGCTTTTTCGGTTCCGACAGCGCCAACGAAATCCGCACCCGCATACTGGTGCAGGCCGGACTGGCCCAGTTTATTCATCCGGACCGTCTGCTCGAATTTGGCTACGACGCCCTGGTCAAGTTGAGTCCGCCCGGGTGGATGGACGTGTTTACGCTGGCGGTGGAAAGCGGGAAACCGGAGCCCTACGGCCCCAACAGCAATATGGCCTATGACCTGCTCAGTTTGCCGCTTCAGGAAGCACGGGAATTGGCCATGCAGAATCAACTTCCAGAGGACCGCAAAGAGAGGTTGCGGGTTCTTCAGGATCTCTTAGCCAAGTCGGTCGCCCGCGCGGAGCGGGAGATGCTGGGGGAGGTGCCGGAGGAGGAACTGAAGAAACAGGGCCTGGTTTCTCTCGGGGTCATTACCCTGATTGTATTGGCGTACGCTCTGCTGATGCGGGTGATCGTACGCACCTACGCGCAGGCGGCCCAAGCGGAGGGCTCGGTGGCCAAACGACGCAACGGAGTATGGGTGGCAGCACTGCTGACCCCCGCCCTGGCTGCAGTTACGATCTGGCAGGTGATTCCCTTGTTGCGGGGATCCATGATGGCCTTTCAGGATTACAATCTCTTAGACGACTCCCCCTGGGTGGGCTTGCGGAACATGGGAGAGGTGCTTTTTGACCATGCCTGGTGGTGGGCGGTATGGGCGGCTATTCGCTACACTTTTTGGGTGATGGGGCTCACCTTTCTGCCGCCGTTGCTATTGGCTATCCTGCTGCAGGAGGTTCCGATCGGACGCCTGTTCTTTCGGGTGATCTATTACCTGCCGGCGGTGGTGAGCGGTCTGGTGGTGATTTTAATGTGGAAGCTGTTTTACGAAGAAAGCGAATTCGGCTTGTTGAACGCGGTGGTGATGCGGATCCCCGCAGCTGCGCATCTGGCCTGCGCTTTGGTGTTTGCGGGAATTTCGGTGGGGTTGATGAAGCGGCTGCTGCGTCAGTCCAGTTATGTGTTCGCCCTGCTGTTCGCAGGGGCCGCGGCAGGTTTTTTATGGACGGGATTTGTGCTGGCCCAAGAGGTTTTCGAGCAGACCGGGAACTGGAATCTGTTCGCAACCCTGAACGAGCCGGTGCGCTGGCTGAGCAATCCCGACACCGCTATGTTCGCCTGCGTGCTGCCGCTGGCCTGGGCGGGGATGGGGCCCGGCTGTCTGATCTATCTGGCGGCACTCAAGGGCATCGACGAGGATTCCTACGAGGCCGCGGAATTGGACGGAGCCGGATTCCTGGACAAAATACTGTTTGTGGTGATTCCCCGTTTGAAACCGCTGCTCATGATTAATTTTATCGGGGTATTCATCTCCGCCTTTTTTCATGCCGAAGCCAATATCCTTGCTATGACCGGGGGCGGGGCGGATACCACTGTGGCCGGACTGTATATCTTTCAGCAGGCGTATATCTATTTACGCTTCGGACCCGCCACCGCCATGGCCTGGTTGCTGGGAGCGATGCTGATAGGCTTCACCCTGTGGCAACTACGCATGCTGGCCCGACTGGAATTCAAAACCACCGGGGACGACTGACATGGGATTGATTGCCAAAACCGGACGCCGATCCCCCAAAACCCGCTTTCTGCTGGCGATGATTTTGTTATTGCTCAGTGTGGGCGCGGTTACTATGACCGTTCCCTTCCTGCTGATGCTCTCCGGCAGCACCCGCTCCGGGGTGGATTTGCACGAATTCAGTTTGTGGCCTCAATTTCTGCAGGACGACGAGCTGTTATTCCAAAAATATATTGAAGGCCTCTACAACGAATCCCCCGCGAATCTGCGCGCGGCCTGGGAGATCGATGTAAGCGATTTCTCCAGGGTCAAACGGCTGCCGGAAGTGGATCAGGAAAAGGTAGTCCGCTGGCGGGAATTCATCGCGTACTTGGACATCGCGGAGCATGAACGTTTCGCCGGATTCACCTACTGTCCGATTAGCCGGGGACGCCCCTATAGCTCCCGCCTGTTCATGAAACATTTGATTGAACGCTATCCGGCTGGAATCCAGTCCGTGAACGAGGATCTGGAAACCGGTTTTCCCAACTGGAATGCCTTCAGCGTGCTTCCCCCGGACAGCCGAACCCGGCATGGGTTGGTGGCGGACACTCCTTGGTGGCGGGCCTGGCACTCTTTCGTGGCAGACTCGGCCCCGGAATGGACCATCGGCATTCACCATTTGGATGGCTACTACCACGAACGGGTCACCACCGTGCTGGGGGGGAAAGACGCCCCGCGTCAAGCGCTCACGTCCACGTCCGGCCCGGACTCCCCGCATTGGGAGCTGTTTGTGCGCGAGGTGGTGCATCCCGGTTTTGTGCGTATGGATGCCCGATATGCCGATCCCTGGCGGGAATTGCTGCAAGCGCGTTATGGAGATATGGATGCGTTCCGCGACCTCACCGGATCGACGGTGAACGCGTGGGAGGACGTGGATCTCCCCACCACCCTGGCCGGGGCGGGTCCGCTGGACGCGGATTGGTTAGCGTTTCTGTTGGGATGGCAGGAACTGGAACAGGATCGCCTGCACCGGATTCCCTTGGAGGGTCTGAGCTTGGACAGCCCGGATCTGCGCTGGCGGGAATTGACCGGCGAGTCGCCGCCCATTCGGGAACTGGATGAATGGATGTTTGACCGTCACCGCTCCGAGATTCGACGGATGTTTCTGTTTCAGAACTACGGCACCGTGTGGGAAATTCTGATTGTGCACGGGCGGGGATTGTGGGTGACGGTGGTGTATTGCGTGTCGGCAGTGGCTCTAGCCCTGATAGTGAATCCTTTGGCCGCCTATGCGCTCAGCCGCTTTCGACCCCGCCACAGCTACGCTTTTCTGTTGTACCTGCTGCTGACTATGGCCTTTCCGCCCATGGTCACCCAGATTCCGCTGTTTCTGATGCTGCGCGATCTGCATTTACTCAACACCTTCTGGGCTCTGCTGCTGCCCGGCATGGCTCACGGCTATTCCATCTTCCTGCTCAAAGGCTTTTTTGATTCGCTGCCCCGCGAATTATATGAAAGTGCCTCGCTGGACGGGGCAGGAGAATTACTCATGTTCCGGGTCATCACCCTCAGTCTCTCCAAACCCATTCTGGCCGTCATCGCCCTCGGCGCCTTCGTGAACGCCTACACCGCCTTCATGTTCGCGCTGCTGATTTGTCAGGACGAGCGCATGTGGACGCTGATGGTCTGGCTGTATCAGTTGCAGCAACACTATGGACCCGGAGTGATGAACGCCGCTTTTGTACTCGCGGCCCTCCCGACCCTCTTCGTCTTCCTCCTCGCCCAACGCCAAATCCTCCGCGGCATCGTGGTGCCGAGTGAGAAATGACTGGAAGTCATTGGTCATTTGTCACTGGTCAATTGTCATTGGTCATTGGTCAATTGTCACTGGTCATTGGTCACTAGTCACCTTTCAATTTCAAGGCGAAGACGCGATAATATGCACCAATTCGCGTTGCACCCGATTGAGAAACTCTATCACAAACACCCTTGCAAAAAAGGACAGAATCTATTAGTTTACCATCCTTTCATTATCACACCTTCAGGAATGCCTATATTATGACCCCACTTCGATTGATGTTTTCCCTTTTATTGTTCGCGTCCGCCCCTCTTTTTGCGGCTGAAAGCGGGGTTCCCGCTCCGGGGATGCTGGGCGTCAATCTAGTTGAAATCCTGGCGTCGGATGTTCGGGGTCTCATGTTGCCGGGCGAATACGGAGCCAAGGTGCAGGCGGTGGGTCCCGACAGTCCGGCAGAGGAAGCTGGACTCCTGGCAAACGACGTAATCGTGCACTATAATGAACAACGCGTGGAAAGCGCACGCGCCCTGCGGCGGATGGTGCTGGAAAGCCCCGCCGGACGCAAAGCCGAGTTACGGATTGTCCGGGATGGCAGCCCCATGTTGGCACAGGTCACGCTCGGGGTTGGTCAACTCCCAACCGCCTATATGCCTCCTCCACGAAGTCTGGGGGTGTGGATTGAAGCCATCGCCCCGGCGGTGGCCCAATATTTGGAAGTATCCGAGGGTGTCGGCATGATTGTGCGCGAAGTCAAAGAGGGCTCCCCCGCCGCCAAAGCAGGCCTGCAGGTCCGCGATGTGCTCATCCGCATAGACGATCACGATATCAAATCCGCTGAGAGTCTGCAGTCTGCCGTACAAGAACTCGCCCACGACTCCGCTAAACTTACTTACATCCGCGGATTGGACAGCCAACAGGTGACCGTCCATTTCTGATTCGCCATCCATCTTTTTCTTTCATTAACTAAAGCTTCCGTCTTGAATTAGTTCGATTCGTCAGTTATTTAACGAATACATGAATGATTCTTTTATAGCCTGTTCCCTGGACATCCCCGATCCGCAAAACAGGGAGTGCACTGCCCGAAGCCTCCGCCAACAGCGGTCCCACCCCCTGATGGTGCTCAATACCTGTCAGCGATTGGAAACCTTTGGCTGGCACGCTCCCTCTACCCTCTCGGAAACTATTCAGACGACCTGCACCTCCGAAGAAGTGGCTATTCGACATTTGGCCAGGATTGCCGCAGGTCTGGAAAGCCGGATAATTGGAGAACTCGAAGTCATGGGACAGGTTCGCCAAGCCTACAAGGAGTTCCACAGCTCCTTCGGCAAGCAGGACGCCCGTTTGGACCGCATGTTCCAGAAAGCCATCGCCCTGGCCCGCAAGGCCCGACGCGAAAGCGGGGTGGACGCCAATTTGACCGGATTGTCGGCACTCACCGCCCGCCGCATCATCGATACCGTGCCGGAATCCGCTTCGGTGACCATCGTCGGCTCTGGAAGCATTGCCAAAGGCGTTGCCCGCTATCTCGGAAAAAGAACCAAAATGCCGCTGCGGGTCAGTTCCCGCTGTCCGGAGAACGCTATGCGCCTGGCCATGGAAATCGGGGGCTTTTCCTCTGGTTTAAATGAGCTGATCCCCATGCTCGAACATGCGGACGTGGTGGTCACCGCCACCGCCGCACCCCATCCCCTGATCTATAATCACCATCTGCCCGAATCCGCGAACAAAAAATTGGTGATCGACCTTGGCGAACCCCCGGATTGTGCCGATGAAATTCATCTGCGCGGGGATATCGATTACGTGGGACTGCTGGACATGGAGTCCCACGCCAACACCAATACCCTCGAGCGTCAGGAACGGGCACGGGTCGCGGCCGATCTTATCGAGAACACGCCTTTATAACTCACCTCTGGAGTCTCAATTAGAAATGACCAATCTACCCGAACCTTCCGTTCCGAAAAAGCCCTCCCATAAAAAGGGATGTCTTAAAGTTTTCCTGATACTAGTGATCCTTCTGGCGGTAGGCCTTCATTTCGCCGTCCCCGTCATCGTGACCTCAGTAGCGAATTCACAACTTCCCCAACAACTCCATACCGACTCCAGTCTCGGTGGAGCCAAGGTGAACCTGCTCACCGGCAGCTTCGGCCTGCATGAGTTGTCCATCTCCCAGCCGGAAGGATTCGAGGAGGGTGAACTCCTGCGCATGGGTTCTATGTCGGTGTCGGCGCCGATCATCAAGGCGGTTCGCCAAAACCCGGTGTTGGTGCGCAGGGTCCATCTCGACGGTCTCGATCTCCACCTGATCAGCAACGAGGAGCAAGTACTGAACGTGACCCGTATCGGCCCGCAAGCTCCTGAAGAAGAGGAAATCGCAAAAACCGAACCCGCCGCTCCGCCACCCGTGTGGATTAAAGAAATCTTTCTCGAAAACCTTAATCTCGTTTTCCACGACTTGGCCCAGGAGTGGAAAATAGAGCTGTCGGATATGCGCTTTGAAGTACACAATCTTCAGGTGGAGTATGACGCTGGAAAAGGCCCGGGGCGAATAATGGGTATCGTCGGCTTCCATAGTCCCAAAGCTTCCGGCCAGTTGCGTCTGCACGGTAAAATTGGGACCATTTTCCCCTCGAAACCGGAACAGGTTCCGACCCTGCAATTGGCAGTGGGACTGATTGGATTCGATTTGGATTTGGTCTCGCCTTTTCTCAAACCCTCTCCGGTAGTGGCCAAAACCGCCTTCGGCGGCAGTGGATTTGATTTCACGGTCTTCATGCAGATTTCTCCGGGCGAATCGGCTGAATCCCAGGCTATTGCCGGATCCTTTCAACTGGAAACGGATGGCGGCCATATCATCTCCAATTCACTAGGGGGCACTCTGGCCGAACCCGTATTGCCATTCGTAGGTCTGTTCGGGGATATTATGGGGAACCAACTCGGACGGGTTACCCAATTGGGTGAAAATATCGCCCGGGGAGGCGTGGAAGCCGGTATGGCGGTGGCTTCGACACCGACTTTGGTCACGTGAAAGGAAGCCGTGGCGCGGTCGGTGGATTTGCGGGAGGCGCATTCCGAACCCTCAAAGGGGTTGCCACCTTGGACAAAGACGAGGCCATGGGAGGAATGAAAGATGCCACAGTGGGAACTGCGGGGAACGTAACCGGCACCCTTACCGACACCGTGGGTGCCGCCGGCAGCGGACTGGGCTCCACCGTCAATGTGGTTCGCGGTAAGGACCAGATCGAGAAATGGTGGAACGAAGTGGATACCCGCAAATCCGCATTTGACGAACAGGCCGAAGTGTGGTTTACTGAAAATCCATTTCCAGAGAGTTAACCTAAACAGGATTCTTATGCCCACTTCTTTTATCCCGCTGGTCGGTGTCGTTTGTGCTATTTGTGCGTTGGGGTTTGCGGGCTGGAAGAGTAGATGGATTCTCGCCCAGGGCCAGGGTAGTGAGCGCATCCAGGAAATCGGGTCCGCCATTCGGGAAGGTGCCATGGCTTTCCTGCGAAGGGAATATCAAGTCCTTTCTATTTTTGTGGTGGTCGTGGCCGCAGTGTTGGCACTCAGCAACCGGGGGCCTCTTCGGCTGGTCGGACTGTTTCTGGGCGCGATGCTCCCCTATCTCTTTAGTTCCATGGCCTTGGGCGCGGTGGGTCGCGCTGCTTTCACTATGATCGAGGAAGTCCGCCGCCAATTCAGGGAAATCCCCGGTCTCCTCGAAGGTACCGGAAAAGCGGACTACGCCCGCTGTGTGGACATTTCCACTAAGGCCGCCATCCGTGAAATGGTCCTGCCGGCCCTGCTGGGGGTGGTTACGCCCGTGTTAGTGGGGTTCATTGGCGGACCCCACATGCTCGGCGGTCTGCTGGCGGGGGTTACGGTTTCCGGGGTGATGATGGCGCTGTTCATGTCGAATGCCGGCGGTGCCTGGGATAACGCCAAAAAATACATCGAAAGTGGAAATCACGGAGGCAAAGGCAGCAGCGCCCACCATGCGGCGGTGAACGGGGACACCGTGGGGGATCCTTTCAAAGACACCGCCGGACCCGCTCTAAATATCCTCATCAAGTTGATGAGCGTTGTTGCGCTTGTCATCGCACCCATGCTATAAAAGACATCCTATGATAGAAGATACCTTGCACAAACTGGAACAACGCCTCGAATCCTCGGAAAATCTCACTCCGGAGTCCCGTCAGGCTCTCCAGGATCTGGTCAAAGAACTGCGCCGGGAAATTGACACCCTCGACGACAACGAGCGCGCCGAAAGCATTGCCGGATTCACCGACAACAGCACCCGGGAAGCCCTGCGCTCCCAACAGGACGAAGACCTGCTCGATCTCTCCCTGCAGGGCCTCAAATCCTCCACCCGTGAATTTGAAGTCAGCCACCCCAGCCTCACCGCGGTGGTCAATTCCATCTGCCACCAACTCAGTAATCTCGGAATTTAAGCATGTCCGACCTCAT
>JAGYLC010000179.1 GCA_018401235.1 Kiritimatiellia bacterium | reverse complement strand
GGGCCAACCAGGAAACGCGTATGAAAACATCGTCACCTCCGTGATCGCGGGCAACACCCTTTTGACAGGCCGCAACATCCCGGTGGCCGGCGAGTGTGAAATCAAAAACGCCCACGCCATGAAGATCCTGGATCTGCTTGGCGCGGGCGGCTCGTTCTCGGAATACTAGCTCGCGGACTTCAAAGACGGTGTGCTCTATTTCGGCCACGACGGACCCGCCCACTGCGCCATCGGAGTCGGACACCTGGCCGGCGGCCTGGAAAAACGGGCCCTCTTGCTCGGCATCCCCGCAATTCGCGTCTGCTGAAAGACGCAGCCCCCCCTCCGGGGCGTTTGGGTCGATTAGGATTTCGATTACCATTCAGTCACCGGATCACGGTGCCTTGGCGGATGAATCCTTTCTTTCAGGGAGCAGGAATAAAGGCAGATCATTGGCGGGAGCGTCGTCCCGGGCTTTTTTCCATGCGGAGGGTGTGGTGCCGAAGTGTCGTTTGAAGATCCGTTCCAGCTGCACCCGGCTGCTCAGTCCGGACTCGGTCGCGATTCCATCCATGGTGTAATCCGTTTTAGTTAACAACCGCATCGCCTCATGCAGCCGGATGGCTTCGAGGATCTTGGCGGCGGAAACCCCCAGTTCTCTCCGGGTGATCTCGGTGAGCTGACGGGAGGTCAGCCGGGCCGCTTTGGCACAGGCCTGCACGTTGATCGGTTCTCTGAAATTCTCGAGCATATGACGCACGGCGGTCTGCGCCTCGGGGTGCTGCAGCGCGATGGTGCTGGTGCTCCGGCGCTCCACGATCCCCACCGGCGGAATCTGAACTTTCTGCTGTTCCGGTTCCCTTCCCTCCAGCAAATCGTTCAGCATCGCGGCCGCCCGGTATGCGGTCCCTTCCGTGTCAATACAGACACTGCTCAAAGGAATGGCCGAACAATTACCGGCCACGCTCATGTCTCCCACGCCCAGCACGGAGACCTGATAGGGTATTTCAAACCCGGCATCCCGGCAGACCTCAATCAGATTGATGGCGATGCGGTCATCGATACAGAAGACCCCAAGCGGTTTGGGCCTTTTGTTCAATTCACCGGTCAGCCAGCGCCGCCGACCCAGCCAGTCCGTATCAGATCCGGAGGTCTCCTGGACCCAGAACAGATCGTGGACCGCATGCCCGGCGGCGCCGATTCGTTGCTTGAACCCCTCCATCCGGGCCATAGCCGTGGCATCTTGGGTCTGCCGGTAGACCGCAAAATGGCAGAATCCTTTTTGCAGATAGTAGTCGGCGGCCAGTGCGCCGATGGCGAAATTGTCCTCCCCGATCGCGGGGTAACATTGTCCCGTTCCGGCCACATGCAGATCCACCACCGGAACATTCAGGGAGGCCACGAAACGGGCCGTCTCCTCCCGGTTGCAGGGGGCCAAGCAGCCATTTCCTTTCCAGCCCCAGGGAAGAGTCATGCCATAAATCCCATCCAGGGAAAGGTGCCAGCCGGCCTCCCGGGCAAAGCGCGCCACTCCCCGCTCGAAACGATGGTCCGGCCAGCCGAGCATCAGCAGGATGCTCCTGTTTTTATCATCTCCGGAAGCTGGGGATCTTTTTGGCATGTTCTATTTTTCCAGCGGCCTGACCATCAGGTGCTTGGCATCCAACTTGTCGCCGGCGTCAAAGGCATGCGCCTCCGTGAGAAGCTTGGAAAAGGGAGTGTATTTGAAGGCCCGGGTATCCGCCTTTGCTTGCGGCAGGACAAACCCAAGCAGCTCAATCCAGTCGGTTTGCCCGCTGTAGGGGCGGTAGACCGTCCGGTTCTGATACTTTTCATAGTGTTCGTCACCGGGTTTGAAAGGGTTGGTGAACGGCTCGCGGTCACATTGGGCGTAGGGATCTGTGGTCATGAAATGACGGCCGGTCTGGTTGTTTTTCATCAGGAAAAGCGGTACCGACCCGTTAACCGGCCAGGCGTAGACCTCGCACAGAGGTTGGGGTGTCGGCGTGCGCGTCAGCACCAGATCCCCGCCGATGCGTTTCTGGTAGAGCCTGACCCGTGGGGTCTCGGCCTCGGTGAAGGTAAGCGGCTCGTACTCGGCAAAATCCGCCAGTTGGTTGGCCTTTTCGGCGACCTCGCTCAAGGTGCCGATCACAAAGTACATCCGCAGCAGGTGCGGCGTGCCCGGCTGGTCCTGAATATTGATCACCGTGGCCTGGACCGTATAATCCCGCGTGCCATGGCGGCTGTCACCGACATCGTAGCGCGGTTTCCCATAGTGCAGCCCCTTGCGGTCGAGATCCGTACCGAACACCACCCCCAGCGCATAGCTGTTGGGATCGGCGGCGTTGGCGGTCATGGCCCCCCAGCCTCCGGTATCCTCAAAGTGGATGCGGCAGCCCTCGAGCTCGTCAAACCCGTACGAAAACGGGGTGAAAAACCGGTAGGTTCCGTCCGGATTGGAGATGACGTGTTCAGGGAACACAGAAGTCCGGGCTCCCCCCCACGGACTTAAATTGGTCATCGGCTCCTCTTCAAAGTTGTAGATGAGGTAGGTGACTTCAATCACCCCGGCGCCCAGATCCCGGTACTGGGCATACACCAGAACCCCGCTGCGGTTGATGCTGGGGGAAGGAATCTGCCCCCAGGACAGGATGGAAAACGCACGCTTCTCGGGATCGAAATGCTCACCCAGGATCGGAGAATAGAAAGCCCTGGCGCCTTTTTCCTCTTTGGTGTAGGTGCCCGATTGATGCACATAGGCATTGGCGAATTTCATCCGGGTGGGGTCGTCAGGATTACTCGGCAGATCGTTTCCGAGCAGGGGTTCATAGATGGTGGTGAACTGCCAGACTTCGTCGTTCCACTGACTGCCCGGCGTGGAAGGCGCCATGGCCTCTCCGAAGGAGGAGTAGATGGAATACAATTGACCGCCCTTACCGATGCTTATTTCCCAGTTCCGCTCCGTAACCGAGCGATGCTGCAGCGTCACATGGAACACATTGCGCTCATCCAGCTCGGGATGCCATTTCTTGTCACGCGCCCACCATTCCAACTGCCGCTGAGGCACAAACTGGCTTTGTTTCTCAAAAAAGGTCGGAGCCGATGATGCAGGAAAAAGATCCATAAGAGGTTTCTCAGGGGAAAGCACAATCTCCCCGGCCCATCCCGTCAACAGCGACAGAGCGGCGAAGAACCCGGTCCGTCCGGGAGTGAAGCGTATTCTGTATATCATCATTCTTTTTCCTTTTATAGAGTAAATTGCGTTTCATC
>JAGYLC010000178.1 GCA_018401235.1 Kiritimatiellia bacterium | reverse complement strand
CGAAGTGCACTGCATCGGTATCGAATTCAGCAAGCATCAGCGGACGATTGTGGGATGGGAGACCTGAACTCCGGGCACGTTAATTTTTATAGTTTTTAACCTCATTCTCATCAAAACGGGCTTTACAGTTATCTGAACCTTTCTAATTTACAGCTATGAAAAATCAACTCCCCGTCTTGTTGCTGACATTTCTTTTCTCTCTAACCGGATTCGCCGAGGAAGGTGCATCCGCCGTACTATCCGCAGACGATACTGCCGCCATCACCAAGGCCATGAATACCGAAGTGACGGTGGAGGGAAAACTCCACAATGTCTTCTGGGTAAACGAGAACGTGCTGATGCTCACCTTTCGCGAACAGAAGGAAGGCTTCATCGCGGTGAGTTTCGCCAAATACCGCGAAAAACTGGATGAAGCCTACAATGGGGATATCACCACGGCTCTCAAAGGCAAAAAGGTGCGAATTACCGGCGAAGTGACAAGCTACAATGATCGTCCCCAGATTGTGCTGCGTTCCGCTACCCAGATCAAAGTGGTTCCTTAGATTTTTTTAGGCCGAACTGGTGATCCGCAGGACTTCATCTATGGACGTCAGCCCTTCGAACACTTTGTTCAATCCGGCACGCTGGAGGGTGATCATTCCCTGTTTGACGGCCACATTCCGCAGCACATCCATAGTAACCTCCAACGTCTTTTTGCAGGCAGGGCACAATCGGCGATACAAACGCTGGGCCTGGGCCAAGATAAGCGCAGAAGCCAACATAAACGGCTCGATCCCCATATTTTTAAGACGTGCCACAGCCCCGGGGGTGTCATTGGTGTGCAAGGTGCTCAGCACCAAGTGACCGGTCAACGCGGCTTGTACCGCAATGGAGGCGGTTTCGAAATCGCGCACCTCCCCCACCAGCACAATAGCCGGGTCTTGACGCAGAATGGAACGGAGTCCCGCCGCAAACGTCAGTCCTACCTCCGAATGGGTTTGCACTTGGTTAATGCCCTGCAACTGATACTCTACCGGGTCCTCGACGGTAACAATGTTGGTAGTGGGCTCGTTGAGTTCCTGCAAGGCGGAATACAGGGTCGTGGTTTTACCGCTACCGGTGGGTCCCGTCACGAAAATCATGCCGTAGGGTTGGGCCAGCGCCCGGGCGAAGGTTTTTTCCGAATACTCATCGAGTCCCAAATCCCCCAGTCCTTTTGGCAGGTTGCTTTTATCCAAAATACGCATCACGATCTTTTCCCCGTGAATCACCGGCAGTATGCTCACCCGAATATCCACCTCCTTGTCCAGCGCCCGAATCCGGCAACGTCCGTCCTGGGGAATCCGTCGTTCCGCGATGTCCAGTTCCGACATAATTTTGATGCGGGAGACGATTGCGCCGAAGAGGCCTTTCGGGGGAGACCCCGCCGAAATCAACACCCCGTACACCCGATAGCGGACCTGACAATCATCCAATCCGGGTTCGATATGTATGTCGCTGGCCCCTTTGCGCATGGCCTCAACCAGGATCGAGTTCACGATGCGAATCACCGGTTTCTCATTCGCCTCGTCCCCGTAGTCCTCCAAATCGTAATTGTCCCCACTGGACACTTGGGAAATTTCCTCGTCCTCACTGAAAGAGGACAGCGTCTCCTCCAGTCGGTCCTGTCCGTCTTGCTGACCCGATAGGCGGGACTCCAGCATTTCGTCCAGCGAACTGGAAGACACCACCACCGTCATTAACTTGTACCCGCTCTGCGCCGACACGGTCTCCAGTGCGATCACATCAAAGGGATCATCCATGGCCACTGTCAAGGTCTTGCCAATGCGGGAGATCGGTAGAATTTTGTGCTGAAGCATGGTGGCCAAAGGCAGTTCCGCAAATAGCTCCGGACTTCCCCGGGTGATGGCCAAATTCAAAGGCTTCATATTGGCGTTGTTGGCAAGCGCTATCGACACTCCCTCTGGAGGAATCAGCTCCATGCGGACCAAGGCCCGCTCCAGATTGAGATCCTCCGTCTCCGCGAGTTCAGCGGCTTGCTCCAGTTGATCTTCGCTCAACTGGTAGTGATCCACCAGAAAATCAAATAAATTTTGGGTAACGTTTTCCACTACCGGAATGATTGCGCCAGGGAATGCTCTTTTTCAAGCCCGAATCCAAGACGATTGCAAGCTTGATTCTTGCCCCGGACTAGGCTTACATTCCGCTTATGACAGAATCTCCATTTGACGATTATTCCGATGAGAACGACCTACCGGATGTTTCCGGTGATTCCTACGAGGATTTATACAATCAAAACAAGGAATTGCTTGATGCCATACATCTACTGGAGGAGGCCATCCCGGAGGTGGAGGACTCCGTGGGCATCTACATTTCCCTGTTCGATATCTATAGTGAAATCGAAAATATGGCGGAAGCGGGCCACTGCCTGGTCGAAGCGGCCAACCAGATTCACTCCGGACACCATGACGATCTGGCCTATTTCCTGTATAATCAATTGGAATTATTTGCCCAGTTAAACCCGGATGCCCAGACCGCGTTCGAACGCATGGGGCAAATCATCAGCCAGGACGATGGCACCCTGGATGCCAACACCTTGTACCTCGATCAGCGCAAACTCTACCAGGCGGACCTCATTCCGGAGATTGTACTGGCAAATCACCTGCATCGCTCCCGGATCATTTCTAAACAAGAATACCACATGTCCATTCAGGATCTGTGCTGGTTCACCAGCCAGGCACCCCAAGCCCCCCGGGCCTGCCTGTATGTCCTGGAAGACCGGGGGTTGCCCCACTGCCAGAAAGCCATTGAATTTCTGGCCCACGACGCCTCCACTCCGTATATCGACTTGAATTTGATCTCGATTGACCCGGACCTTTTCGACATTCTTCCCTCTGATTATTGCCTTCGCCGGGCAGCCTGTATTTTCGGGGAGGTGGGCGGTGAGCCGCTGGTGGCGCTTCTCAACCCCTACAATCTGCAACTTATGGAGGATGTGTCTCGCATCATCGAAAGCACGCCCCACTTTTATCTCACGTCCGCCAAGGGGTACCAGTCGTTCCTGGAACAACAAACCAGCGCATTGACTTAAGCGCCCCGCAGCAGCCCTCCTACACCTATGCTCGTCACCTTCTACTGCGAAAACTGTCAAGCGAAGCTGCGGATCAACGCCGATGCCATGGGGAGCTCGCTGGACTGCCCGGAGTGTGAGCACTCCCTGGATGTCCCGCACATGCAACTGGGGCCTGGTTTCGTGGTGGGCGGATTTCTGATCAAGTATAAACTGGG
>JAGYLC010000177.1 GCA_018401235.1 Kiritimatiellia bacterium | reverse complement strand
ACCGTGCCCCAGGTGCAGCGCTTGTTGGAGGCGAAACCGGATTGGATCCTCTTGGATAATATGACCTGTATGGAAATGGAAAGTTGCGTGGAGATGTGTCGGGGAATCTGTAAAACCGAGGCCTCCGGAGGCATCACCCTCGAGACCCTGCGCGGAGTGGCGGAAACCGGGGTGGACGCCATTTCGGTGGGTGCCCTCACTCACTCGGTGCGTTCCGTGGATATTGCTCTGGACGTGGCCTCATGAAAGGGCCGTTACTGCTGGTGGATATCGGCAATACCAGTTCCACCACCGCCTTGATACGGGGAGATGAGATTTTTGAGTTGAGCCGCTATCTGCGCGCGGACGGGGTGGATAGAAATATTCGGAAGGCGGTGGAACGATATAAACCCTTCTCACCCTCCCGGGTGATTGTGGGATCGGTGGTGCCGGACTTGACCCGGAAGTGGCGGGACGATTTGGCGAATCAATTGGGCTGCACCGCCTGGGAACTGGTACCCGGTGCTCCCCTGCAGATTCCGGTGACTTATCCAAATCCCACCACCATCGGCGCCGACCGGCTGGCCAACGCGGTGGCGGCGGTGAAGCTGGTGGGAGCCCCGGTGGTGGTCGCCGATTTTGGTACCGCGCTTACTTTTGATATCATCACCCGAGAGCGGGGATACCTCGGCGGGGTGATTGCCCCGGGTATCGATATGATGTACAGCTACTTAGGCGAGAAAACCGCGTTGTTGCCCACGTTGATCCCCAATCCCTGCGCTAAAGTGGTGGGAACCTCCACCGAAGAAGCCATGCATGCCGGAGCCTACTATGGCTACCGGGGTATGGTGCGGGAAATTTTCCATGAAATCCGGCGGGATCTGGATTTGCCGGAGATTTCCTTGGTGGCCACCGGAGGTTTTGCCTCGCAAGTCTTGCGTGACTTCGATGAATCCGTAAGGATACTCCCTCACCTGACCTTACAAGGCCTGGCGTTCGCCTGGCAGTATTCCGAATCCTCTGCATCCAATACTTATGAAACCGACTCGAATTGACCGTTGTTTTGAAAATCTTCGCGCCCGCGGTGAAACCGGCTTTATTGCCTATATCACGGCGGGAGATCCGGATCTAGACGCCACCGTGGAGCGGGTACGCCTGCTGGAGGAAATGGGCGTGGATCTGGTGGAACTGGGCATCCCCTTTACCGAACCCCTGGCCGACGGCGAGGCCAACCAGCGCGCGGCCGAACGGGCGTTGTCCGCCGGCACCACCTATGAGGGGATTCTCAAAGCCGTGCGCACCATCCGGGAAAGCAGTGACATACCGCTGGTATTTTTTAGTTACCTGAATCCGTTGTTTGTCCGGGGATTTGAGAAATCCGTGGCCATGGCCGCGGAGGCCGGGGTGGATGGAATGTTGCTGGTTGATATGTCCCTGGAAGAATCCGAGCCCTTCACCCGCACTCTGGCTGGTGCTGGACTCAATCATGTGGTGCTGGTGACTCCGACTACCCCGGATTCCCGTATGCAAAGTCTGTTGAAGGAAGCCTCTGGCTTCGTGTACTGCGTCAGCCGCGCCGGGGTGACCGGGGAACAAACGGAAGTGCAAAAAGATGCGAAAAACGTGCTGGATCGCGCCCGCCGCTACAGCGATCTACCTGTGGCCCTCGGTTTCGGGGTGTCGACACTCGAACAGGCGGAGACCTACGCAGGAATGAGTGACGCGGTGGTGGTGGGGAGCAGCATTGTCACCAGCTTCCACCAGGCGGGCAACACCTCGGAGGGCCGACAAAAGGCGGCGAAAACGATTTCGGCATTGGTGGACGCGGTTAAACGAGTTTCAAAAGATAATTTGAAGGAGAAGGACCAATAAATGAATAAACAGAACCACTACGCGGTCATCATGGCCGGAGGACGGGGGGAACGATTCTGGCCTCTCAGCACCTCTCAACGCCCCAAGCAATTACTGGATTTGGTCGGAGACCGCCCCCTGATCGCACAGGCGGTGCAGCGGGTGTCATCGCTGATTCCTCCTGAACGGGTATTTGTCATCACCAACGCGGATCTGGTGGAGGCCACCTGCGCCGCGCTGCCGGAACTGAACCCGAAAAACATCATCGGGGAACCCATGGGACGCGATACCGCCGCCGCGGTGGCCCTGGGCTGTGCGCTGGTGGAGGCTCAGGATCCCTCCGCCGCCTTTGCGATTCTCACCGCCGATCATGTGATGGGAGATTTACCTGTTTTCCATCAGACCCTATCCGATGCCCTCACCAAGGCGAGGGAGGAGGATGTGTTAATCACCATGGGGATCCGGCCCACCCATCCTGACACCGGATTCGGCTACATCCGCGCATCCGAAACAGTGGAGGGGGCAGGAGACACCTCTTTTTTTGCGGTCAAAAAGTTCGAAGAAAAACCCAGTCTGATTCGGGCCAAAGAATTTGTGGAGTCCGGTGAGTGTTTTTGGAATTCGGGCATGTTTATCTGGTCCGTCCGCTCCCTGCGCAAAGCCATGCTGCGACATTGTCCGCCGCTCACCCGGCTCATGGATCTGATGCTTCCCCACATCGGCAAAGACAGTTTTGATTGCAAATTGCGCGCGGAATATGAGCAACTTTCCAAAATCAGTATTGATTATGCGTTGATGGAGAAGGCGGGCAATATTCTGATGGCGGAAGGGAAATTTGAATGGGACGATGTCGGCTCCTGGCCCGCTCTGGAACATCATTTTACCCCGGATGAGTTGGGGAATACTTTGATTGGCAACGCGGAAATCTTGGATGCGGAGCGGAACATTGTTTATTCCCGAAAACACCTCACCGCCTGCGTGGGGGTGTCGGATCTGATTGTGGTACAGGCGGAAGGAGTAACCTTGGTCTGCGCCAAAGACCGTGCCCAGGACATCAAATTGCTGGTGAAAGGCCTGCACGAACGCGGGGATTGTCAACAATTCTTATGAGTGCCATCGGACGGGTATTGGGCGTGGACTATGGGGAGGCCCGAATCGGCCTGGCTCTATCGGACAAGATGCGTATGGTCGCGACCCCGCTGGAAACCGTGGACGGCAAGAGTCAGAAACTCGCCACCCGCCGCATCCGGGAACTGATGACGGAACACGAGGTCGGGGAAGTCGTGGTGGGATTGCCCCTGCACATGAACGGAGACTTCGGCGTGCTGGCCGAGACCGCCACCGCCTTTGGGGAGAAACTAAAAGCCCAGGTTCCCGGACTGCTGGTGCATTACCAGGACGAGCGGATGAGCTCCGCCGAAGCAGAGCGCACCCTGCGTCTGGGAGAAGCCAAAGCCAGCCGCCGCAAGCAAATGCGGGATCAACTCGCCGCCCAACTCATCCTCCAATCCTGGATGGATGCCCGGGCGATACAGGACGGATAATTTTACAAAAGTTCATCGCAAATCCAAATGGATGTTCATCGAA
>JAGYLC010000176.1 GCA_018401235.1 Kiritimatiellia bacterium | reverse complement strand
GATGAAGTCACCCTGAACGGAGCCGTCATCCCCGAGCCGGACAGCCTCGTGCTGGTGGGTCTGGGCTTGCTGGGACTGCGCCTCTTCGGCTCCACGCGGCGCAAACACGCAGCCTCCGGACGCTGAACCCGCCCCCCGCGCATTCCTCACCCCCAGAAAGCCCCGCATGTACCGCAACGTCTCCCTGCCCCCCCTGTGCCTTCTCCTCTCCCTGCTGGCGAACCCGCTTTTTGCAGACGAAATCAACAAACAGACCCCCGGGTACGCGGATCACGATCCCAAACGGCATATCCGGGAAGTCCGGGCCTTTACAGATGCCGATGCACAGTCCTTGCCGCCCCCGGGCGCCATCCTCTGCATCGGCAGCTCCTCCATGCGGCTCTGGAATTCCGACATCGCGAAGGATCTCGCCCCCCTCACGGTGATCCCCCGCGGCTTCGGCGGCAGCAACATGAACGACGTGATCCATTACATGGACCGGATTGTCCTGCCCTACAAACCGCGTGCCATTGTCCTCTACGAAGGCGACAACGACATCGCCGGCGGCGTCACCCCGGAACATTTCCGCGACACCTTCCTGGAATTCGTCAACCGTGTGCATCACCGCCTCCCCGGCACACGCATCTACGTGCTCGCCATCAAACCCAGTATCTACCGCTGGAATCTATGGCCGCAGATGCACGCCGCAAACCTCCTCCTCGCGGAAACCTGCGAACAACACGCCGATCTGACCTTTGTGGACACGACCGGCGTCATGCTCGATCCCAAAACGGGGAAACCCCGTCAAAACCTGTTCATCCACGATAACCTTCACATGAACCGGGAAGGCTACCTCCTCTGGCGGGATCTCCTTAAACCCCTGCTCCTTCAGCAGGAACTCCGCTTCGAAACCCAACCCTGATCCCGCCCCTCTCCTCCGGCCCGGCGCACCGTCACTCAATCCTCAGGGGAACGCCGGGGGAGAGGCTCTCCGCATCCCATCCAATCCGGAGAGAATAGACCCCGCGCGGAACCTGCCAACGGTGCGTCCCGCTGTCCCACACCCCAAAACGCTCATGCGGCAGACTGAAGTGCAGCCGGGCACGCCCGCCCCGCTCCAGCAACACCCTCCGCGAGGCTTTGAATTCTTTGACCGGCCTCACAAGCGCTCCCTGCGGCGGTGACACAAACAGCATCGCCACCGCACTGCCGCTGCATCCCCCCGTATTCGTCACCTCCACCCACAGCGACACCGTCTCCCCCGGCCCCAGCGTGCCGGCGGACAGAACGGGATCCTCAACCGCAAATTCCGTGTAGGACAACCCATGCCCAAACGGATAGCGGGGCCTCACCCCCTGCGCGTCAAACCACCGGTACCCGGTGAAAATGCCGTCCGCATACGCCACCCGTTTTTCCCCGGCAACCGGATGATAGCAGGAGAACGACCCGCGGTCTTCCAGCCTCTGCTCCCAGGTGAAGGGCAGCTTCCCCGACGGACAGACCGATCCGGCTAAAATCTCCGCCGCCGCCACCGTGCCGTTCTGGCCCGGATACCAAAGGCACAGCACGGCACGCACCGAATCAATCCACGCGGATACATCCACCGCCCCGCCCGCATACAGCACAACCGCCGTGGCGTGATTCGCCGCCGCCGCATCCAGAATCAGCCGGTCCGCACGGGGATCCAGTTGGAAGGACCGGTCGCTCCCCTCCCCCTCCGTGGCCCGGACAAACCCCGCCGCCACCACCACCAAATCACTCTCACGGGCCGACTGAAGCGCCGTCTCGTACTCCAGATAGGCCGCATCCGACCGTTCAAACCCCACGTGACAGGTGGCCCAGCCCCGGCGCACCTGCCGGTACTCCACCTCAAGGTCGTGCCGTCCCGCCGCAAGCGCTTCGCAGAGCCGGACACAGGTGCTGTGCGTATCGGGCAGCTCAAGCGCCCGCCCGTCAACCCGGACCGCGATGCTGCCATCCGAAGCGGAAATGAAAAAATCGTACGCCGCCTCCTCCGTTTCAAACGTTCCCGTCCATCGCACCGAAAAGAAGTCCGCCCGGAGCGCGGGATCAGGACGGGCTTCGATCCAGTCGAAATCCGGACGCGCATCCACCCGGAGCACGGCGGGCTCCCCCCGGCACCCGTTGTTGTCATAATACGCCGCCCTCAGTCCCGGCTCCCCCTCCGGTGTGCGGAACACCGGCGCCTGCCGCGCCGCCTCTTCCCGCCAAAGATCCACCGCCTTGTACCCATCAATCCGCACCCGGTCGCCATACACCTTCCGCAGCGCCTGCTCCAGTGTCACCGCTTCGTGCGGAGGACAAAACGCGGACCCGCCCCCGCACAGCACCGCTTCGAGTCCCTGCGGACCCAGCACCGTGATCCGCGAAATCTCCTCAGGCCGAACCGGCAGAAGGTTCCGGTCGTTTTTCAGCAGCACAATCCCGTTCCGGGCCACATCAAGCGCCACCGCCTCCGTCTCCGGATTTCGCGCCGGGATCCGCCCGTCCTGCTGCACATGCTCCGGATCCAGCCATCCAAAACGCTCCATCAGCCGCAGCCGCCTCCGGACCGGCTCATCCACCATCGCCCCGGTCAGCACGCCCGTTTCCAAAAGCGGACGAATCCGCTCCGCCGTCAAATGCCGC
Organism: Kiritimatiellia bacterium; assembly: GCA_018401235.1. Classification (GTDB taxonomy): domain Bacteria; phylum Verrucomicrobiota; class Kiritimatiellia; order SS1-B-03-39; family UBA6053; genus UBA6053. The sequence goes on along the minus strand of JAGYLC010000176.1, from coordinate 794 downwards.
GCCCAGGGCATTTCCAGATCCAGCCCCGCCTCCAGCGACTGGGCGGTGGAATACACCGAAGTCCAGTCGGACATCACCACCCCGTCAAACCCCCATTGTCCCCGCAGCACCTCCCTGATCAGGTGCACATGCTCGGAGGCATGCACCTGGTTGATCCGATTGTACCCGGTCATAATGCAGGCGGCCCCGCCCTCCCGCACCGCACGCTCAAACGGTCGCAGATACACCTCGTGCAGGGTCCGCTCATCCAGATCCGAACTGACCGTATGCCGGTCAAATTCCTGATTGTTCGCCGCAAAATGCTTCACCGTCGCCGCAACCCCCTGCTCCTGCACCCCGCGCACATACGCCGTGGCCAGCGCTCCCGCCAGCTCGGGATCTTCACCCAGATACTCAAAGTTCCGCCCGCAGAGCGGGGACCGGTACAGGTTCACCCCCGGCGCCAGCAGCACATGCACACCATGCGCGCGGCAGTCGGTCCCAATCGCCCTGCCAAACTGAAAAGACGTCTCCTCATCAAACGAAGCCGCCAGACAGATCAGGGCCGGATAACAGGTCGATGCCGGCGTCCACCAGTGCACCCCCACCGGACCGTCGGCAAAGCGCAGCGGTGCCACCCCGGCCCGTTCCACCCCGTACACGTCGCCGGGCCGCGGGTTTTCATGGGAGGGATGCCCCCCCAGCAGCTTCAGTTTTTCCTCCAGCGTGAGCGAGGCCAGCACGGTCTCAACGGGCGAACGGGTCGGGTCGGTTGGGTTCATCGTATCACTCCTAACTCAGGGACGGAGGGTTGC
>JAGYLC010000175.1 GCA_018401235.1 Kiritimatiellia bacterium | reverse complement strand
GATCAGACTCCCTTATTTAACCCGGGTGACGACTGGAAACCGGTTTCACATATGACCCAAAAAGGTGGAGCCACTAAAGCGATTCTGGCCATGGGTGCCACCGCGTTTATCGCTGCGGAGGCGGCGGGGGAACTGAGTGATACCGATGTGTTGGTGATCAACGGACTTCCCTTCGGCGAGGGAGAACTTTCAGAGATTATCGGGAATTATCCCGGGGGGCTGGTCACGGTGGAAGACGGTATCATCGGTCACGAAGGCGTGGGACTTCGTGGTTTCGCTTCCTTGGTGCATAGTGACGCCGCCGGCAAGGTGGCTCTTGCTCACGTGGGGATTACTGACCCGACCGTGGCCCCTTCCGAGGGACATATGGAAGTGTGGGAGCATTTTGGACTGACCTCTGAGGCGATTGTGGAGGCGGTTCATAGTCTCTAAGGGCTATCGATTCGCGTTTGCGCGCATTTGACCTGGGAGCATTTTGTCTGTACCTTTACGATATGAAAGCAACCAGTTATGCCTTGGGTTTGTTGGTATTCTGCTGCGGGATAGTGTCCGCAGAGGAAGAAGCGGCCCCGCATCGCCGTCGTCCCCGTATCCGGGTGTATGATGAGAGTCCCCGCCTGATTTCAACGACCCGGGAATCGGAAAGTCGTCAGGTATCCAGAGAGGACATGGATCGCCGAATTAGACAGGATCGGTCTTACTCACCCGGAATGCAGGCTCCCGGCGGTAGTTTTTCTTCTATTCCCTCCCTGATAGAGCCGCAATGGGTGCCTCAACAACAGGAATCCTCTGAAGATCGTGAAACCAGTTGGATCAATCCCCTGGGCTTTTTGTCCGAGGAGGATCTTTATGATACGGATGCGTTGGAGGACGAGTCTTTATTGGCTGAACCGAAGCCGGAGATTGAAATCACCGCCTGGGAGGATCTGCAACGGGAGATGATCTTAGAATCTCTCTCCACCCGTTCGGAAGATGAACGGACGATGGAGGAATTGGTGGAGTTGAGCCAGAATTCAAATGAAAATTCAGAGCGCGATCACTCGGCTAGGGGACTGGACCTTGAGCCGGTGGCCCAGGTGGATTCCTCCGAGTCGTTTAATGAATCGTCCACATCACGTGCGGAAAGCCGGGAGCGAACCGATGTGTCTCTGTTTACCCCGATTCTGCGCATGGAACCCCGCAGGAGAGAACTTCCCGCGGCTACTGGCTCCGAACGACGGGAAGAGGCTGAATTTTCCGGTTCCAGAGCCCTGTTTAATCAGATTAGGGATAATCGGGAACCCGCGGGGGAGGTGGCTTTTCCCTCCGGTCAACCGGATCGAAGCTTTGCCCGTCCTGACTTTACACCCGTGGAATCGCCCTCGCTACCCAACCGAACCCGTTCGGCAGCCCTCCCCGGCGCGGGATTTGGTGGAGCAAACGTGTCTCCGGGCCCTCGTCCCTTGCCTGGCGGGGTGGGGAATGCTCGCATACCGTCGACGACGATGCCTGATCCCGGTTCGTCCCAGCGGGAAACCGAGCGCTTCCGACCCTCCGAGAATCGAATCCGTTCGCAATTGGGAGTGGCGGACGGACTTGGATTTTAGATGAGCGAGGTTGAGGAGACTCCCCCGCCGATCAGGCGCGTTTGCCATGTGATTGGATCCCTGGATCCGGTCATGGGCGGCTTGCCGAAATCTGCGGTGGCCCTGGCCGCCGCGCAGTCTCTTCAGGGTGTTGAAACCGCCATTGTATTTTTCCGGTCAACAGGTGGAGCGGAACACATTCAGCAGGCCTATGGACATTTACCGGGGTTCGAACATATTCGATTGTATCCGCTGACCCCTGGTTCGAGTGAACAGATCTTCGCCCGCGGGCTGCATCGGGCCCTGGAGGATTTTGGGCCTCAACTCATTCATACCCACGGTTTATGGGAACCTCTGTTGATGCGGGCACATCGATATGCTCTTCGCAAGGGGATACCGTATGTGATCTTTCCACAATCCATGCTGCATCCATGGCAGGCCCGTCACCATGTGATTCTAAAAGGAATTTTGCTGAATGTGCTGGGGTGGAAACTGCTGTGGCAAGCCGCCACATTTGTGCACGTGCTGTCCGAGGCGGAGGCCGCGCATTGGCGGGAAGCCGGGTACCCGAAAGTGCGGATTATCCCCAATGGCGTGTTTCCTGAAGAGAGGATGGAAGGTGCTGAGCCTGACCTGCCCGGTCTGGAAGGTGCGCCCTTTGTTTGTTCACTGGCCCGCCTGCATCGGCAGAAAGCTCCGGAGATTCTACTGGAGGCGTTCGCGGAGCTGAAAGATGAATTCCCTGACCACAAATTGGTGTTGGCGGGACCCGATTACGGGATGCGCTCCGAATTGGAGACCCGGGCGATGGCGCTGAATTGCAGCGACAGAGTGTTGCTGCCGGGAATGCTGGAAGGTGAGTCCAAGTGGGCGGTCTTGAGGAAATGTGAGTGTTTTTGCCTGCCCAGTCGTGCGGAAGGATTCAGCCTGGCCTTATTGGAGGCCGCATTGGCTGAAGCGCCTTGTGTGATTTCGGAGGATTGTTTTTTTGAGGAGTTGGTGCAGGCGGGGGCTGCCCGTGAAACATCACTGAACCCAAAGAAACTTGCGGTGGTACTGCGGGAAGTGCTGTCGCATCCTGAAGAGGCAAAGCGGATGGGGGTGAAAGCCGGAGAGATGGTGCGAAGGGAGTATAGTTGGCATCGAATCGCTACTTCACTGCTGGAAGCCTACGCGGAGTAGGAACCATGAAGAGGTGGGCAAAAGAGTACTGGGAAGAGGAGCGGGAACGCTACCATGCGGTGGTGGAGCCGTGGGTGCTGCGGCGTCGGTACCGGCGGAGCCGGAGAGAAAAGCATCCGGTGGAGAATATTTTATAACGATATGATCAACCTGCCATGATTTTTCTTTTCCCCCGCGAAAGTTTTGGTATGGGGGAGGCTTCTAAAAATAACCAGAACGAAAGGAAAGATATGTCCCGTCCGATTGAAAGAGCGTTAATAAGTGTGTCCGAAAAAATCGGTATTGTGGAGTTTGCCCGCGGGCTGCATGAGTCAGGGGTGGAACTCCTGTCAACCGGAGGTACCGCGAAGGCGATTCGCGAAGCGGGAATTCCGGTGCTGGATGTCTCCGAGTTCACCGGATTTCCCGAGATGCTGGATGGACGGGTGAAAACCTTGCATCCCAAGGTGCACGCGGGATTATTGTATATGCGGGGGGATAACGCACATGAAGCCACCATGCGGGAACATGACTTGAAGCCGATTGATCTGGTCTGTGTGAATTTGTATCCGTTCGAAGCCACGGTTGCCCATCCGGATGTAAGCTTTGAAGATGCGATAGAAAACATTGATATTGGCGGTCCCACCATGCTGCGCTCGGCCGCTAAAAATATGAAGGACGTGACGGTGATCACGGACCCGGAGGATTATGAACTGGTTCTGACCGAGATGAAGGCGGCAAACGGAAACACCACCCCGGAAACCCGCCTGCGGCTGGGCCAAAAAGTGTTTGCGAGGGTCGCCTCCTACAATGGGGCCATTGCGGCGTATTTGGCGGACAAGGTTCCGGCGGCG
>JAGYLC010000174.1 GCA_018401235.1 Kiritimatiellia bacterium | reverse complement strand
TTTCACTTCAGGGCACGCGACGCCCGGTCAGGTCCCGGCGGGATTGATGGTGAAAGGGCTGTGAGATATTGGGCGTCCCGAGGCACGGGGGCTAAATATCAGACGGCACGGGAACTCCGAGTGAAATTTCATTTTTTGAAGTGGGTGAAGAGTGTGGTTTAGGGTGCAAAATCTGCTAAGCTGCCGGTGAAACCTCTGTATCAAGCAAAGGTTTAGTGCAGGCCGGGGTCAGCCCGCGATTTTTGGTATTTTGTTCCGGGAAGATTAACCTCGGATAGACAAAGATGTCACAGAACGTTTAAAGGTTAGAGGTCCAGAGATCGATTTCGTTACGGAAGGCCCGAAAGTCGTCGAGTTTTTCCGTCGCGATTTCGTAGAGAAGGTCGGGATTGATTTCCGCATACTGGTGAACAAGGAGATTGCGGAATCTGATCATGTCGCGATAGGGCTGTACATCCCGGAGAACTTGTAGACGGACGAGGGCCACAAGTGCCTCGCCTGCAGTGGCGGCCGGGCCTGCGTTTTCGATGGCGATGATGCGTTCAGAGATGTCGATCATGATTTCGATGGCGACTTGCAGCGCGCGTTCGGTCATGGAGCGCAGGGCCCAGCTTTCGCGGAATTCCTCCCGAGTGACCTCACGGAGATGTGATTTCAGTTTCAGGAGCTGATCGCTGAGAAGGGCGAGTTTGCGCTGGAGGACTCCGTTACCCCGCGGCGGCGGCATCGAGTCTGTAGGTGAGTTGTCGTTCATAGTCGGCCATTTGCATTTCGTATTCGCGGCAGGTACGGGAGAAAAATTCGTAGTAAATCTCAGGGTCGCGGGTGAAGAGGAGGCGTCCTTTGAGGGCTTCAAAACGGTAGATCGCTTCGGCATGGTTGAGAATACCGAAATCGACCCGCACATTGGGGACGATGGCATTCACAGCATCCGGGAAAAGCGAATAGAAGGAGAGTTTTGGTTTACTGGAAAGGTAAAGCGCGAGGTCGATGTCGGACCCTGGGGCGACGGTGCCTTTTACGGCACTGCCCATAAGCAGGGCGAAAGTGAGGGAGGGGAAATGTTCTTCCAGAGCCCGTGCCAAATGAGCCGGATCAAATGAAACGGTTGTTTTATTTGGTGCTAGATGTTGTTTGGATAGAGACATGGGCGCGGCCGGGGTCAGGCTCTTGTAAGAGCGGCTTCGCCGGGGAAGGGGGCCCTAGATATTTGGTGTTATGGGGAAAGGGGTCAGCCATGCCTTCGGCTTGGTAAACCCACAGAAAACAGACTTTTCAGTCACTGGTCATGGATCCGCTTCGCGGATGTCATTCGCCACGGGTCAGGGGCGGCGGAGCCGCGTCATTGGTCATTGGTTATTTGGGAAAATGGGAAAATGGGCCCTTCGACAACCCTTCGGGCTCAGGGTCTTCGAGAATGGGTTGGGTGGTTGAGTGGTTGAGTCGTTGGGTGGGGGAGGAGACTTCCACTCATACTCGTAATCGTTATCATAATCATAATCAATTCAGCACCATTCGATTACGAGTACGATTGGGATTACGAGTATGAAAGGGTCTCGCACAAGAGGTCATTGGTCCCGGGAACGCGGGCATCCTGCCTGCAATGGGAAGTGCGACGGAGAAGTACGATTGATGATTGTTGAATGTTGATTTTTGACCTGCCCGCATTGCTACGGGGACCGGGGTCAGCCACGCCAGGGCGTGATAAACCCGTGCATTTTAACATTTTCTGTCAATGATTCGTTTCAGAGGTCGAGGAATTTGAGAAGGTCTGCGGTAGTCATGTTGTGGTGTCTCGCGATGCTTTTGCATATAGTTCATACGGCCAGGACTTCGTCTCTGACGAAATGCAGTCGGATAAGAGCAGGCCGTTCCGTTTCTGTATCGAAATAGCAGTCGACTGCGTCGCGAACCATTTGCTTGAGTTCGTCGAGGGTGTCGCCCTGGGTGTGTATGCCGACACCGAGGGCGGAGGCGGTGTAACCTCCATCAATGTCTTCAAGGACTTCAAAGATGATTTCTTTCATAGTATGAGTGTACGGCTTTGGGGAGGAAGGTCAATAGTCACTGGGCATTGCCGTGCCCCGGAGTGATCCGAAGGACGAGGATCTACTCCCGGGGGTCAGGGGCGGCGGAGCCGTGGCAGGGGTCATCCGTCTTCGCTCTGCGAGCTTGGGTCTTCGTCCTGCGGACTTCGCCCGCACAAGTCGCCGGGACAAGTTGGTCAGGGGCGGCGGAGCCGCGTCATGTGCTCCGGGGTCAGCCCGTGCATTTTAACATTTAACGGGGCCGGGGTCAGCCCACAGAAAACAGACTTTTTTAATCATTGGTCAGGGGCGTGAAAGGGGTCAGTTAAAATGAAAGACGAAAACCTCCGGTGAGCGAACGCGGGTCTGGGGGTCTGGGGTCAGCCCACAGAAAACAGACTTTTTAGTCAATTGTCATTGCTTGCCCCGGAGTGATCTGAGGGACGAGGATCTGGCGGATTCAAATGATAAGTGCAATTCCTTTAGTTTGAAAAATAGGATACGCTGATATTTCGAACAAAAACGAATCCAACCAAAGGAATTGCACAATGACAGGTTACAGACATTTGAATAATGAGGAAAGACATTTCATCCACGTATCGATACGGGACGGTAAAAAACAGTGTGAAATCGCGAAATCTCTGGGACGAAGTCCTTCGACGATCAGTCGGGAAATTCGGGCCGGTAAATGGCCAAGATCGCTCATGTATTGTTACAATTGGGGCATCTTTTTCAAGCGTGAGCGGCTAAAGTCAAAGCAGCGGAAACGACCCGGTAAAATCACACCTGAAATCGGAGCATTGATTGAGGAAAAGCTTCGAAAATATTGGAGTCCCGAGCAGATCAGCGGAGATTTGAAGCTCAACCACGAAATCGAGATCAGCCACGAGACGATCTACCAATACATCTATTCAGATGCGGCTCGAAAAATGGAGTTTAAGCCGTTTTTACGGCAGGGAATGAAGCTTCGACGGAGAAAATACGGTTCGGGCGCCCGAGTCTCAAATATCCCCAATCGCATACCTATAACTGAGCGTCCGGCGATTGTGGAGTTGAAAGAACGCCTGGGAGACTGGGAATGTGACACCGTAATAGGCACAGATCGAAAAAGTGTGCTGATCACCTTGGTGGATCGGGCAACGCTGTTCACCCTGAGCGAAAAAATACCACGGAAAACCGCGCGGAATGTGAGCAAAGCGATGATCCGGATGCTGGCCCCCTATAAGGACAAAGTTCACACGCTCACATTTGACAACGGGACGGAATTTGTCGAGCATGAGCGGATCGGAAAAGCCCTGGAAGCAGACACCTATTTCGCGGCTCCCTATGCCTCCTGGGAACGGGGAATCAATGAGAACACAAATGGACTATTGAGGCAGTTCTTCCCGAAAGGCACAGACTTCCGGGAGATCACCAAGTTGGCCATCCAGGCGGCTGTGGATCTGCTGAACCACCGCCCCCGAAAGACTAGAGGGTACTCGACACCCAGCATGTTGTTTCTAGATGAAGCCGCACTCCAAGCATGAGGAATCAAGTGATAGAATCAGACCTTAAGAAATTGCG
>JAGYLC010000173.1 GCA_018401235.1 Kiritimatiellia bacterium | reverse complement strand
CTAATCCAGCGGACGCAGTCCGCGATTCTCCCTTATCCATTCTTCTTTATCCGCGACGTAGTCGCATTTATCCCTTATCCGCGGCTCCGCCGCACTTATCCGCGACGTAGTCGCTCTTATCCCTTCTCCAGTCCCGCTTGCGGGACGCTTCTTCTCTTAAAACCATGGACTTACTCCGCTTCACCACCGCCGGTTCCGTCGACGACGGAAAATCCACCCTCATCGGGCGCCTGCTCTATGACTCAAAATCAATCTTCGAAGATCAGCTCGAGGCGATGGAGACCTCCTCCCGCTCCCGCGGCGACGAGAATGTGAACCTCGCCCTGCTCACCGACGGACTCAAAGCCGAGCGGGAGCAGGGGATCACCATCGACGTGGCCTACCGCTATTTCGCCACCCCCAAGCGCAAATTCATCATCGCCGACACCCCCGGGCACATCCAGTACACCCGCAACATGGTCACCGGCGCCTCCACCGCCAATTTGGCCATTCTACTCATCGATGCCCGCAAAGGCGTGATCGAGCAAACCTGCCGCCATGCCTTCATCGCCGATCTGCTCCGCATCCAGCATATCGTGGTCTGCGTCAACAAAATGGATCTGGTCGACTGGTCCGAGGAAACCTACCAGGGAATCGTCAAAGAGTTCAGCGAATTTTCCTCCCGACTGCAGAACATCGTCGAAGTCACCTTCATTCCCGCCAGTGCCCTGCTGGGCGACAACATCGTCGATCCCTCCGTCCATATGCCCTGGTATCAGGGATCGACCCTGCTGTATCATCTGGAGACTGTCTATATCGGCAGCGACGCCAACCACGTGGACGCCCGCTTTCCGGTGCAATGGGTGATCCGCCCCCATTCCGACGACTGGCACGACTTCCGCGGTTTCGCCGGTCGGGTGGCCGGCGGCGTGTTCAAACCCGGCGACGACGTGGTGGTGCTGCCCTCCGGCTTCACCAGCCGCATCAAAGCCATTCACACCATGGACGGCGAACTCCAAGAAGCCTATTCGCCCCTCTCCTGCGCCTTTACCCTGGAAGATGAAATCGACATCTCCCGCGGCGACATGATTGTTAAACCCAACTCCCCGCCCGAACCCACCCAGGATCTGGAAGCCATGATCTGCTGGTTCTCGGCCGACACCACCCTCGCCGGCCGCGGCAAATACCTCCTCCGCCACACCGGAAAAGAAGTCAAAGTCATGGTTCGCGAGGTCAAATACAAAGTCAACATCAACACCCTCCACAAAATCGAAGACGACCTCACCTTCACCCACAACGACATCGGCCGCATCTCCCTCCGCAGTTCCGCCCCCCTCAACGCCGACCCCTACAAGAAAAACCGCATCACCGGCAGCTTCATCCTCATCGATCCCCACGCCAACGAAACCGTTGCCGCCGGAATGATTTTGTAAAGAATAAAGGAGAAGGGAGAAGGAAGAAGCGCGAGGCAAGCTCGCTGGAGAAGGGTGAGGCGGTGCGGGAATTTTTTCTCCAGCCGCGAAGCGGCGTTTCTCCCTTCTTCCTTCTCCCTTATCTGACCAATGACCAGTGACTAAAAAGTCCGATTTCTGTGGGTTTACCACGCATTAGCGTGGCTGACCCCGATCCTCGCACTTCAAAGCGCCACTTGACATTGAAACATGGAACCCGTAGACTTACGCAATGAAAACCAGACTCACCGCCATTCTACGTCAAGAAGATGATATGACCGTAGCGTTCACTCCCGAATTGGATATCGCGTCCCAAGGGGATTCTCCTTCGGATGCGTTGACGAACCTTCGCGAGGCGGTTGAGCTCTTTTTTGAGATGGCGGATTCCACGGAAATCAAAACCCGGATGTCCCCGGATTCCTGGATCACCCATTTTGAGGCGGAAGTTGCCACCGCGTAAGAAATTCTCAGGAAAAAGCATGTGTGCCTTGCTTGCCTCGCAGGGCTTTGTGAATGTTAGACAAAAGGGCGGTCATTGCATCATGCAGAGACGGAGTTCTGAAACCACCATCACCGTCCCGGTTCCCATGCACAGGGATTTGAAACCGGGAACGCTTTCCTCCATCATACGCCAAAGCCAATTGCCGAGGGAGTTGTTCGAGGAATAATCTCCAAACTCCCTGCATGCAGCGCGCCTACGGCTTGGCTCCACATCAAAATTCAACAATCATACTATTATCATGAATAATTCCGAAAAAGATTTTATCGCCACATCCGTGTCCGTCGAACAGCGAATGGTGAAGCTGACGCTGCTGGACGGCTCGACCCATGCGTTTCCAGCCTCCTACTATCCTTTACTGGCTGGGGCATCGGATTCCGAAAGGACCACGGATAGCTGCGCCGGACAACGGATGGGAAAAGCTTCGGAGACCCGCTGCTGGTTTGGCTCGACCCCATGCGTTTCCAGCCTCCTACTATCCTCTACTCACCTCCAACCCGTCGAAACCCTCGATGCCATACAGTGCGATTGCTGTAGACGGCGTTTTGAGGCGGGCGACATTTTTGAAATCCAGGAATTCCTCCACATCGATTTCTCCGCCGGATACGGTTCCATCTTTGGGGACGAAAACCATGTCCAAGCAGATATTTGCCAGCAGTGTCTGAAAGATCGACTCGGAGACTGCCTGCGCATAACGGATCCCGCCAACATACGCAAAACACCAAATATCGCGGGCTGATTAAGGATTCCAACAACCCAACTATACACCATCTGCGTTGACGTTCGTTCGCCAGCCTCTACACTCCACGTATGGAAAAAATCATCAATCTCCACATTGAACACCTCCCCGAAGGAGTCTATCTCGCGACCTCGGAAGATGTTCAGGGCCTCGTCGCTCAAGGAAGGACTCTCCACGAAACCATCGAAATTGCCCTGGATGTAGCTCGAAAACTTGTCAGTGATGTGTACCAGCTCACTCGCCAAGACTCTCTATGTAAGGACTTCGGATTGCGGGACCAACTCCAAAGAGCAGCCGTTTCAGTTATGACTAATATTGCTGAGGGTTTGGACCGATCTACGGTCCCTGACAAGTTACACTTCTACAACATGGCCAGGGCTTCCAACGGGGAGGTTCGCTCTCTTTTGTATGTGATCGAAGATAATTTTCCTGAACAAGCTTCTATGGCCGCGACCATTCGCAATTTCACCCACGATACAGGACGCCTCACCTGTGGTTTAATGGCAAGCACCCGTAAACGCCTCGCTTTTACAACCGTTGGTACACTCGCAGCCATCGTAGGGGTGTCAGGAATCGTTTTGACATTTACCTAACTCCATACTTCTATCTCCTAACTTCTCGCGAGACGCGCGCCGCTCCCGGTGACATGCCCGAAGGCACGCTTCGTGCCATCCTCAAACAAGCGGATATTTCACCGGATCAGTTTTTGAATAGCTGAAAATTGAAAAAGTCTGTATTCTGATGGGTGATCCCGTCCCAAGCCGCAGGATGGTTGACCCCGGGCCCGCCGACGAATTCCCCGCTTCCTGTACTTGATTTAGAAATCAACAGGAGCTAGATTTGAGAATAATGACAATGCTACCGCTCGATATACCGGATGTAATGCTGCTTTAGGCAAATGGTTTTTTGCTGGAACTTAAGAAAGAAACCCAACTGGAATGTGCCC
>JAGYLC010000172.1 GCA_018401235.1 Kiritimatiellia bacterium | reverse complement strand
AATTTCATGCAGGGTGCTCCTGAAAAAGGTTGATTCCAAATCCATGCCGTCGCGTGTCGAGCGGCACAGGGGGTTCCGGGGGAACCGAAGGGGGAATTGGAATCAGACTGGCGGCCCGCGCTGGGGCGGCAGATGCCGGTCGGGGAGGACCTTAATCCATTCGGGAGCCATATAGAGGGACGTCAACTGAACCGGGCGGCTTTCTGACAGCAGCGGTGGGCACGAAAAAAATATCAGCGGCATCGCCGCAAATTGACAAACCGGACAGTGCTCCGAATCGTGCGGAGCCCCCGCAGGGTCTGATGCCGAATCCCTGGGCCCCGCCTGCTGCGGAACCTCCCCGCAACATTCTCCGCACCCTCGCAATCCCGCCCCACCCGAAACCGCCCGTCCGGCATGATGACCGTGCCAAAAGGGTATCATCACCGCAACCGCGAGGATCATGCAGACGATCAGATTAGCAACCCGCTTCCAAGTCATGACTTTTCGATACGCTAGTGAGAATGTAAAATCAATACAAAACACATCTGAATTAATAGATATTTAAATGTTCGCGGGACGGCATAGCCATTCGCGGGACACCCTCCTTCCCTCCCCTTGCCTCACAGCCTCTACGTGCCTCTGTGCCTCAGTGCGCCCCCCCCTTCCACCTCCTCCGCCCGTTTGGAAGTGGGCAGCAACCGGGTGATCCGCCTCACAACCGGTAAGCTGGACCCTGCCGACCGGCTTCTGCTGGAAGCCTGGGCGGAAAAGATCGAATCGGATGCCTGGCGGCTGGACCGGTCGCTGGCCCTTCAGGCAGTGGAGCGAGGGCAAAAAGCGGAGGACCTAGCCGCGTTTCTGCGGAGCCGGGATCCGCAACCGCTCCCACAGACCGTGGAAGGGTTTCTCGCCGAAGTGGAAGGCGACGGACGGGCGGTACGCTGCTGCGGCGAAGACCGCGAGGGTGGCGGGAAGCTGATACGAACAGGCGGAGCCGAAGGAGATGGCGTGCACCGCCGCGCCGCGGCTGCATCCCGAACAGGCGCGGGTATTGATCACCGCCGGCACATTGCAGCCGAAGCCCATGACCACCCGCACCAGATCGCGTCCGCTGAGTCCGAAGGGGCGAAGAAATTTCTCCAGGGCCACAGTCAGCCGGTCCACCAGTCCGCTGGTTTTGAGCAGAGAGAGAAACAGTGCGAACACCAGCACCGTGGGCAGGGCGTAGAGAATCAGAAAAGGAAACATGGCGACAAAGCCGTACTCGCCCGCCAGCAGGGCCTCGACCCAGGGATGTTGCGCCTCGAACCCATCCAGAACGGGTTCGAGTAAACTGTACAAGGGATCGTAGAGGGCATCGGCAAAGGCATTGGCCCAGGTCACCGCGATCCAGGCGGGGGCGAAAAGCAGGGCCAGGGCGAGGAGGGGACCCAGCACCGGAATACTGAACAGATCCCGTCGTTCGACATCGCGCAAGGCCGGAAGCCCCGGAACCTCGGCAGGAAAGGGGCGGGGATCCGCCAGGGAGGTGTTGAGTTCGGCTTTTTGCGTGTTTGTGATCGTGCGGGCATCCAAGGCGGTGACCGCCATGCCCAAGTGTTTCCGCAAGATCGACAGGGCTTCCGCAGCCTGTGGATGGGAGAGAGCCCGATCCCAATGGGTCAAAACGACCGCCCCGGTCTTTCCCTCCAACAGGGGAAGCAGTTCCGGGAGTTGAGTGTCCAGATGCTGGGCGTGGAGTACGAGAAGCACCTGCGACTCGTCACGCAGGGCATCGAGGGCGGCGAGGGTGGTTTCGCTGTCCAGACTGCGAAGAATCCCCGGACTGTCGATAAAGGTGATACCGTCCTTCTCGTAGGTTTCGCAGGCCAGGGTGGTGCCGCGAAAGCGGGCGCTTTCTCCGGATTTCCCCGTGAGAGAGCGGACCAGCGCCGTTTTGCCGCTGCTCTCCATGCCGATCAGAATGGTTTTCATCACAGTAGCGTCGGATTGGGGGCGTCGCCGTACACGTCTATGGGATCGAAGGTTTTTTCGCCTTCGAGAAAAATCAGGGGCTGGCCCGTCTGGACGCCGGTGGGGATGGCTCGGTAGAAGCAACTGCGGTAGCCCACGTGACAACTGGCCCCGGAACCCGCCACGGTCACCCGCATCCACAGGCAGTCCTGGTCGTCGTCGATCCGCAACTCCCGGACCTGTTGGACCAGTCCGCTGGTGGTGCCTTTGTGCCAGAGACACTGTCGACTGCGGCTCCAGTAATGCGCTTCCCCGGTTTCGATGGTTTTTTGTAAAGCTTCCGCGTTCATGTAGGCGTGCATGAGCAGTTCACCGCTCTCGAAATCGGTGGTGACAACCGGGATCAGACCGTTGGCATCGAATTTGGGAGCGAGCTGATCGCCTTCTTCGACTTGTTCGACGGAGTTTCGGTCATGGAAGAGTTCTTCAGGTTTCATAAGTGTTTTCCTTGGGTGGAAGGAGTTGATGTTGAGAGGGGGTGATTATCGGAATGCCGTTCGTCCGATGTGTGGCGAGATGGCGGATCTGACAGACCGCGAAGGCGACCACGTGGATGAGGACGATGGCGGGGCCGGTGGGAAGGTTGAGGGTGGCGGAGAGGGCGATTCCGAGAGGCGGGGCGAAGAGGCCAAGCAGGAGGGCCCCGAGGAGTAGGCCGCGGAAACTGTGGGTGACGACGCGGGCGGCGGCGGCGGGCATGACGATGAGAGCGCTGAGCAGCAGCGCCCCGAGCATGTTGAGTCCGACGGTGACGGCGGCGGCGACGAGCAGGGAAAAGAGGTAGTGGAGCAGCGCGGTCCGGACGCCGCGGGCGCGGGCGAGTTCGGGGTCGAGGGTGGCGAGGGTGAAGGCGCGGAGCTGCAACAGAAAAAAGAGGGCCACGGCCAGGGCGAGCAGGGTCTGGCGGACAATGTCGTCGGGTCCGTTGGCGTAGATGCTTCCGAAGAGAAGGCTTTCCAACAGACGGTGTTTGCCGAGGAGGGAGATGAGGATGACGCCGATGGCGACGCTGCCGGTGAAAGTGAGGGCGGTGATGGTGTCGCGGGCGAGCGGGGTGCGATGCGACAGCCAGCCCATGCCGAGGGCGAGCAGGCAGGAGAAGAACAGGACGTACACGCTGGGATCGAGGTTCCATCCGGTCCAGGCGTTGATGAGGAAGCCGAGTGCGACGCCGGTGAGGGCGGCGTGCGCGAGGGCGTCGCTGAAGAAGGCCATGCCGCGGAGGTTGACGAAGACGCCGAGCAGGGCGCAGGTGGGGCCGAGCAGCAGTCCGGAGATCAGCGCATAGCGCATGAAATCATAGTGGAGCAGGTAGAGGAGGGACATGGCGGGGTTCAGGCGGCAGCGCGGGAAGGGGGGACCAGGGTGAGTCGGTGGGTGGCGAGTCCGTCAAGAAAGGAGGCGGAGTGGGAAACCACCACCAGGGTGAGATGGTGTTCGCGGTGGAGGTGGAGAAGGAGGTCTTTGAGGATCCCGGTGGCGACGGGGTCGAGATGGCTGGAGGGTTCGTCGAGGAGAAGTAGTTCGGGATCGTCCAGCAAGGCGGCGGCGATGCGGACGCGCTGGAGTTCGCCGCCTGAGAGGGAGCCGATGGGGCACTTGGCGAGGTGGATGACCCCGAGACAGTCGAGT
>JAGYLC010000171.1 GCA_018401235.1 Kiritimatiellia bacterium | reverse complement strand
CCACCTGCTGCGTATTCCCAGTCATCACCAGTATACCAGTCTTAACCTGTCCCAGTCGGTGATGCTGGTGGCGCACGAGTTGTTTGTGGCCAGCGATCAGTTCCGTTTATCGGATGAGAAGACCCCGCCGGCGAGTCACGCCTTTCGCGAACGCATGTTCGACTGTTGGGAGCAGACCATGAAGGATATTCAGTTCTGCCCGGATGAAAAACTGGACCACATGATGCTGGGGCTGCGCCGGGTGCTCTCCCGCGGCGAATTGAGCGAAAACGATGTAAAAATCATGATGGGCCTGGCCCGGCAGGCCTCCTGGGCGGCCACGAATTTGAAACCGAAAGACTCATGACACGGGTATTTTTTGAGACCGAAGAATTTATGAAGGTTTTCGAATGGACGAGAGGCTTTTGATGTTTTGGAACCAATGACACGAAACGACCTTCGGCCCCTTCAGGGCCGATATATTTTTGGTTGGAGGTTCCTCAGGGCTGCGGTCCTCCCTTGCCCTGGGCTGTCGTCTTTTGCCCCTTTGAGGCCCTAATCGGTTGGCGTACCCCAAAATGAAAAAGCCTCTTATCCGTTGTCCGGCGCAGTCATCTGTTGGTTTATACCATATTAACCCCTATCTGATTGTTTTTGTGGGGGTCTGTGTGGGGAGTTTGTGGTTGAATTCCTTGGAGCATCCGAAGATAACTTGGCCGCTATTGAAATTGATCAATCCGGGCTTTCCCGCTAAGGGGTTTACATGACCATGAAACCGCTTGCCGAACAACTTGACATTTTGACTGCCCGCACTGTGGATTTGCACAGCCGCGAGGACTTGGAGAAAAAAATCCGGAAATCACTCGAATCCGGCACGCCCTTGCGGATCAAATACGGAGCGGACCCTTCGGCTCCGGATATTCATCTGGGGCACAGCGTGGGATTACGAAAATTGCGTGAGTTTCAGGAGTGCGGTCACACGGTGGTGTTCATCATCGGGGATTTCACCGGCATGATCGGGGACCCGAGCGGAAAATCCAAAACCCGCAAATCCCTGACCCGTGAGCAGGTGATGGAAAACGCGGTGTCCTATCAGGAGCAGGTATTTAAGGTGTTGGACCGGGACAAAACCGAAATGCGTTTCAATGGCGAGTGGTTTCACCCCATGACCTTCGAGGAAGTGATCAAACTGAGCGCCAAGGTGACGGTGGCCCAGATGCTGCAACGGGATGATTTCGCCAATCGCTACGCCGCCAACCAACCCATTTCACTGGTGGAGTTTTTGTATCCGCTGGTGCAGGGTTACGACTCGGTGATGGTGGAGGCGGATGTGGAATTGGGCGGCACCGATCAGTTGTTTAATTTGTTGCTGGGACGTGAACTGCAGAAAGAGGCCGGACAGGAACCGCAGGTGGTGATGACGTTGCCGCTGCTGGAGGGGCTGGACGGGGTACAGAAAATGTCCAAGAGTCTGAACAACTACGTGGGCATTTCGGAGGCCCCGAATGAGATGTTCGGAAAATTGATGTCGGTGAGCGATGAATTGATGTGGCGCTATTTTTCGCTGGTGCTGGGAATGCCGGACGAGGAAGTTGCGGCCCTGCGGGCGGCAGTGGAGTCCGGAGAACGAAATCCGCGTCAGGTGAAGGATGATTTGGCCCGGGAGATTATCACCCGATTCCACGACGCGGACGCGGCCAAGGCGGCATCGGAAGAATTCGCCCGGGTCTTTTCCAAAGGGGCGCTGCCGGAGGATACCCCTGAATTTCACGTGGGCGCGGTAATTCTGTTGCTGGATCTGCTTGCGGACCAGGGTCTGGTGACCAGCAAGGGGGAGGGGCGGCGCTTAATCAAGCAGAAGGCGGTGAAACTCGATGACGAGGCGGTTCTCGATCCGCACCTTTCTCTGTCTGCCGGGCAAACCGGCGTTCTGAAAGTGGGTAAACGACGTTTTCTTAAATTAGTGTGAACTTCTTCGAACATCAGGATGTAGCCAGGCGACGCAGCAGGCGGGCGCAGGTGGGCTTTGTGCTCACGGTGTTGCTGACGGTGACGGCGGTGAGTCTGTTCGGGGGTTTTGTGGGGATGCTACTTCTGGAATCGGACGGAAATGCCAGCGGCGAAAATTTCTGGCCTGTGGCCCGGATTTCAGGATTTATCAGCCTGGGGATTATTTTTATCTCCTGGGCCTGGCGGGCCTCGGCCCTGTCGGCGGGACCGGATGCGGTTGCACATCCTGCACGGAGACATGTCGCTGAATACGCATATGATCGCCTGGCTGGCGGGCCTGTTCACCATCAGCGAAATTGGACGATTGTGCCTGAATTTCGGGGCTATGAGTTCCTCCAACCGCAGTTACCGTGCCCGCGGCAGTCGTGACGAGGGTGGGGCGCAGATTGCGCTGTTAGTGATCGGCGGGGGGTCTGGTGTCTGGGATCCATTGGAATTTTCTTCCGGAAACTGTTGCAGTCCGCCGTAAGCCGTCAACGGGAGTTCCTGGCGGATGCCTCGGCGATTCAGTACACGCGCAATCCGGATGGATTGGGGAATGCGCTGCGCAAGTTGGGCAAAAATAGTTTGCGGGGACGGATGCTGCGTCCGAAATGGAATCAGCAGGAAATGCCGGACACGGTTCGCTTGCAGGCGGTGGCGGCCTGGAGGGCGGGATTGGCACCGGAACTGGTGGAGGCTGCCCATGATCCGCTGCGCGCGCGTCAGGTAGTGTTTGCCTTGCTGCTGCATGGGAAGGATGACCGGGTGCTGCGCGCGCTTAAACAGGCAGAGTCGGAGACCTGCGTTCAAGAGGTGGAGACGCTATTGGGCGCACAGGAAATCCGGGATCAGGACCGATTGGGATTGCTGGATCTGTGCCTGCCCGCGCTCCGCCACTTACGTGAAGAGGAGCAGGCGGGTTTTATGCTTACGGTGAAAGTTCTCAGCGAGTCGGATGCGCAAACCGATTTGTTCGAATTCTGCCTGGGCAAAATTCTGGCCCACAACTTCGAGTCCCGGAACGGAAAGCCCGGCTATAGCCGGATGCGGGTTCACATTCCCAAGCTCGAAAGGGAACTCAATGTGATCTTGAGCCTGCTCAGCCGATTGGGATCGGACACGGAGGCGGACGCGGAGCGATCCTTTCAGAAAGCCCGGGAGTGGATGCTGGGATATACCGGCAAGGTGGAATTAAAACTGCTCCCCTCCAGCGAATGCGGCTTGGACGCACTGGATGCGGCCTGCGAAAAACTGCCGGGGTTGGCCCCGGCGTTTCAAGAGCGGCTGTTGTTGGCGGGATTGGCTGCAATTGCGGCAGACGACGATTTGCAACCCATGGAGTTACAAGCCTACCGGGCTCTGGCCGCAACCTTGCATATTCCGGTTCCCCCCGGTTTGGGCTTTGCCTGATTTACTTGGAGGTGCGGCGCGACCCGTGCGGAACCACGGTCGAAAAAATCGTTCCATCCGTGAGGGGGGCCTGCACGGTGATATTGCCCCCATAGGCGGCACCGGGTCTGCTGAAATAGAAGTGGGGGCGATTTCCGTTGTGATCTTCACCACGCAACGGTGCGGATTCGGTTCCAAAATCACCGGAGATGGTTGCAGTCCCCTCGGTACGACGATAGGTGCTGTGTGGGAGCAGTACAACTAAATTGCCCGTGCTTTCGCTTACCCCAAGTTTCTTTTAGAAGCCAGATTTCCCAGTAAAACCG
>JAGYLC010000170.1 GCA_018401235.1 Kiritimatiellia bacterium | reverse complement strand
TGACTCTCCTGCCCGTTTCCGCGAATGACAACGTTTACGTCTCCCGCTTCTGGCACAATCATCAACCGCTGTACTGGCCGGAGTGGAATACCAACGGGCCGGAGACCAACCGGGGGGAGTACGCCTGGGACTCGATCGTTCTGAAACCCAACCGGTCGTATGAGGGAAGTACGGCACAGCATCCGGAAAACAATCTGGGGGATATTTTCGGCAAGGATGACCGGCGCAATGCCTATCAGAGCGGTCCGCGCAACTCCCTGGCCTCCTTCGATTCCCGGGGCGGGTTCGCCATGAGTTATTCCGGATCGTTGATCGACAATGTCCGCCAGCTGGGAGGCGGAGGACATCTGGGATACGGCAGCGGCTGGAACGGGGCCAACCAGGAGGCCAGGCAGTGGCGAACCCCTGCGGGGAGCCGCCGTCTGGATCTGGTGGGTTTCACCTATCATCATTCTCTGGCACCGCTCATTCCCAAAGAGGTGCTGCGGAAAGAAATTCAGATCCTCAAGCAGGCCTGGTGGAAGGCCTGGGGTGGAAGCGCCGATCTCAGCGATCATTCCAAAGGGTTTTTCCCCACCGAGATGGCCTATTCCCGGCACATTGTGGATGTGCTGGTGGATGAGGGATACGAATGGGTGATCGTCCCCAGCCATCACATCAGCCGGACCTGCCCCACCTATTTCGATCAGTTTGACCTGGAGGCGGGGGAGTATGGCATCTTTTCCAGTCCGCCGAACCGCGCAGACCTGCTCGGTCCCTCCCCGCAGGAGGGATGGTGGTATGCCGAACCCAATCCGGGCAACGCCGCCTGGAATGTGGCCCCGTATGCCTACCAGCTTCACCGGGTCAAATACGTCAACCCCGAGACCGGAGCGGAAAAATCCATGATCGCGGTGCCGTCCGATGATGTGCTGAGTTACCGCTACGGCTATTCGAATGAGGGTATTGGAAAAATCGGTGAGAACATTTCCCCCTTTGCAACCGACCCCGGCCGTCCGGTGATGGTGATGCCCTCCACCGACGGAGACAATGCCTGGGGCGGCGGCTCCAGCTCCTGGTTTGAGGCCACGCCCCAGCTGTTCAATGATTCCGCCAATGCCGGATACAATCCGACGACTCCACAGGATTTTGTGGATGCGTACGGGGCCAATGCGCCCATGGCCCATATTGAGGACGGGGCCTGGATCTTTCCGGAAAGCGACTACGGATCCCCCTATTTTCTGAAATGGATCGAGCCCCCGTTGGCCGCTCCCGGCAGTGAGAGCGTCTACCCGGGGACCATCGTGGACATGGAGACCCCCGGGTTTGCCCTGAAATTCTGGAGCTGGGCCCCGGTCATCACCGGCGCGAACTGGGTGGAGACCGCCGAGCAGATTCTGCGCGATGAGGGCGGCACGGTCGATGCCTGGAAAATTCAGGCCCCCTATGACTGGGATGGCACCTGGACCGGGGCCAACGACGTCGAACTGGCCTGGCACATCTATTTGAAAGGTCTTGATTCCGGCTTCAATTATTACGGCGGACTGGGAAACGATGATGAAGTCAAACCCGCGCTGGCCGCCACCCGGGCCATTCAGAAACTGCAGCCCTGGATGACGCCCGCCCGTCTGGAGAACGACCGCACTCCCCCCTCCGTACTCAAACCACAACGGTTTCCGTACAATCCGGGCGGCTATACCTTTGGATGGTTCAACAGTATTCCCGGTGGCAACACCAGCTACCTGAAAAAGATGCCCTCGGAGTTCTACATCTGGACCCATGCTTATGATGTGAGCGGGGTGGACTCGGTCACCCTGAAGGTCCGGCTGGACGAGGACGGCATCAACCCGCTGGCGGACAACGCGAATGAACTCTATGCAGGTGGCGCGGGTGTGGGGGACTGGCTCTCCATTCCCATGACCAAACGGGCCCTGCCCAACGACCAGGCCTCCCTGAATGCCGCCGCCAATCACGGGGAAATCAATTATTTTATCACCCCGCCGGAACTGGCGGATTATTACGTGGTACACATCACAAACAGCTCCGTTCCCGGCTTCCGCGGAAAACTGCTCGACTACTACATCGAGGCGGAAGACAGCAAAGGAAACCTGCACCGGTCAGAGATTCAGCACGTATTTGTGGAGGATGACGGCGCGGTCACCACCCCACCCGAAACCCCGGACGCCCCCTCCGCTATTGCGGTCAGCAGCACCTCGGTGGAGCTGTCCTGGAACACTGTGGCCGGCGCGGAGGGCTACCGGGTGCTGCGGGACGGCGATCCGGTGGCGGAACAGACCGGACGATTTTTCACCGACACCGGGCTGTCCCCGGAGACGCAGTACGCCTATGAGGTGACCGCCTTTAATTCCAACGGAGACTCTTCCCCCTCTCCGGCCGCCACGGCCACCACCCCTGCCCCACCGGCCGCTCCGGGCATGCCCGGGGGACTGACCGCAGAGGCACTCAGCGACACCACGATTCGGCTCACCTGGGATGAGGTGACCGGAGCGGCCCTGTACCGGATCTACCGGGACAATCAGGACATCGGCACTTCCGGGGATCCGGGGTTCACCGACAGCGGTCTCCGTCAGGAAACCGCCTACAGCTATGATGTCCGCGCGGAAAATGAAGGCGGGACCTCCGCCCGCACCGCCGCCGTGTCAGTCACCACCCCCGCCACGCCCCCGGAATTTGTGCTCGGGGATCCGGAGGATCCAGCGGGGTACCTGGTGGACAATCCGGGGATGAAAATCTACGCCGCCGTCCGGGGCACCCTGCTGTATGTCGGAACCTGGACCCCCTCCGGAGGCGGAGTGAACGATCATATGATTTTTGTTTCCGACCGCCTGGAATCCACAGCATCGGTCCCCGCCCCCTGGGATAAAGCAGGGAATACCGCCCACCCGGCCGATGCGCCCTACCTGGCGGCGGAGTCCGACAACGACTATATCAGCTGGTTTAACAGTCCCGAAAGTGCGGAATCCTGGCGCGATAATCAGGAGGGCGGTCGCATGGAGGGCGTCCTCGATCTGGTGGAGGCGTTCGGCCAAATGCCGGAAACCCTCTATCTGGCGGCGGTGGCCTATCAGACCGATCTGGATGGCGTGATCGGCAGTCAGTCACCGGCCGGGAACGGGGACCAGGATCTGGATCCGCTCGAATTCATGGCTTTCCCGGTGGAGGCCTTGATGGACACCGAATCCAAAGGAACGTTTGCCCGTCTCGATCCCCAGCGGTCTTTTACCCTGGAGTCCGTCACCGTGAACGGAGAAACCCTGAGTCTGAATCTTCCCGTGGTGCCGGGGAAAACTTACCTGCTGCGGAAGTCCACGGATATCGACGCGGAAATCTGGCCTGAAGTCACCACCTTCACCGCCCGGTCCGGAGACAATATCCTGACCCTCCAGGACACCCTGGATGAAGAACAGTGTTTTTACCGGGTGGAGTTGGTGGAGGAATAGTATCATTTATTTCGTTGGATGGCAGAGTAAGAATCAGAAGAGTCCAACCACTGACGGACACTGATCCATCAGTGGTTGAAACCCAAAATGCCAACAAGGCCCGTCACCGAAAAGTCGGTGCGGGTGGGTTGAGCCAGACAATGAAATATCTGGATCTCCTCGGTAAACAGTTGAAGAGCGATGATGTGATCGAGGTTCTGGAGCGTGATGACCTCGACGTGATTTATGCGTTCGACCATCTTCATGAGAACCAGCCTGATGAATAGTGGGTCGCATCGTGGACAGAGGGGGTTCTGATGCGTTTCAACGCGGATCAG
>JAGYLC010000017.1 GCA_018401235.1 Kiritimatiellia bacterium | reverse complement strand
GGGCCTTTATAGGGCTCAGCCGTGGCTTCAAGGGGGGCGGAGTGAACGCCAACCCCAACCTCAGCACCGAGCAACGCATCTACGATCCCGAACATATTTGGAACCTCGAAACCGGTATCCGTCAACACTGGAGCGAAGGACGCGGCTACTTCAGTCTCACCCTCTTCCACATGTGGCGTCGTGATTTACAAATTGGCACCTCGATTCAGCCCGATCCATCCGACCCCACCACCTTCACTTTCTTCACCGACAACGCGGCGGAGGGACGGAACTACGGGGCCGAACTGGAACTTCAAGCTCCCGTCACCTCCCGGATGGACGTGTTCGGCAGCCTGGGCCTGCTCGAAACCGAATACAAAAACTTCACCGATGCCGGCGGCAATTTGAATATCGACGGACGCGAGCAAGCCCACGCACCCACCTACAGCTTCCGCACCGGAGTTCGCATGCACTGGAATGAGCGCTGGAGCAGTCAACTCGAGATCGAAGGCAAAGACAGTTTCTACTTTTCCGACGGCCACAACCAGACCTCCACCCCCTACGAGTTGGTCAATCTCAGCGTCGCCTACCGGAAAGACAACTGGTCGCTCACCTTTTGGGGACGCAACATCTTCGATCAGGACTACGACACCCGCGGATATTTCTTCGGGAACGAGCCCCCCGACTTCCCCGCCCGTCTCTGGACCACCAAAGGCGATCCCGCCCAGTTCGGACTCACCTGGCGGATGGAATATTAAGACCCCCGGGCCCCGGAGGTCAGAGGGTCAAGAAGTCAGAGGTCAGAAGTCAGAAGTCACTGGTCATTTGTCAAGTGGCTATTGACTATTGACATGTGACGCGAGCGATCTCGGACTCCGCGGTTTTCCCTCGGGGACCGAAGGAACTTCATATGCTTTCGACGTTCCGCGTTCGAAGTTCGGCGTTGGGCGTTCGATTTTTCTCTCTTCTTTACAATAATCCCTCCCCTTCCCCGTTTGTGTCTATCAGAACCCAACCCCCAACCCACGAGGTAGATGATGAGTACGAAGACACACTGGAAGACCGCCCTGATCCCCACCCTGCTGATAGGAGCTCTGTTGCCCCTTTCAGGATTCACTCAGGAAGATGCAACATCCGACCGACCGCCCCGCAGAGAACGCCCGAATCGCCCCGAAAGACCCGATCGGCCCGAAAGACCTGATAGACCCGAAAGACCTGAAAGGCCTGATAGGCCCGGACAGTTTGAAAGACCCGATCGACCTGATAGGCCCGAACGCCCAAATCGCCCTGAACAGCCTGAGCGACCAGAGCGACCAGAGCGGCCTGAGCAACCAAGGCTGACCGAAGAACAGCGGGCCGAACGCCGCGAAGCCATGCAAAATCGCCGGGCGCAAATGCTCGAACGTTTCGATGCGGATGGGGACGGAGTCCTCTCCGATGCCGAGCGCATGAACGCACGGGAAACCCTGCAAACCGAACGCCGCGCCCGCATCCAGGGAATGGGCAAGACCGAGAAAAGAGTAGGCCCGCCTCCCCGCCGCAGACCTCCCAACCGAGGCCCTCGCGCGGCACCCGCCAATCGGGAATAATCCTCGATTGCCCCAAAACACCAGCCACCCTCATCCACTCGGATGGGGGGGTTGCTTTTCAAAGCGTAATTTCAGCGGTCAGAGCGCAGAAGTCAGAGAAGAGATTGTGAGATAGGCATTCCTGCCTTTCGCTCTGGGAGGATCTTTGGAACTGGAGGTCATTAGTCAATTGTCATTGGTCCTAATCGTGTCCGCAATCGTAATCGATTTACTTTCCTCGATTACGATTACGATTCGGCCTTCGATTTTATACTCCCCAAAAACCTTGATATCCCCCGGGCAAAATTTAGACAGAGAATATTCCAACCCTCTCTGGATGAAACCAAATCCCCAACTACACACACTGTCATGATTGAACTATTTCTGGGCTCCCTCTCTCTTTCCGTTCCCCGGGTGGTCGGAACGGTCTCCACCTTGGACTACCTGCGCGAAGCACCAAAGAGCCTTGGCGACGACTGCGATATTATGGAGGCGCGCCTGGATCAATTTGATACCTCGGCCTCCTCTCTGTGGCTGCATTATTCCCAGGCGGTGGATGCAGCGGGGACCCCGGTACTAGCGACCATTCGGCTTCCGAACGACGGCGGGAAATGGAAAGAAAATGAAGCGTCGCGAAGACCTCTTTTCGAATCGGCTCTTGCCCATCTCTCCGCCATTGATGTGGAGACAGATAGCATCTTGAGGGAGGACCTGTGCGAGTTGGCGGTGTCCCTGGGCAAATCACTGGTGGTGTCCTATCATAACTTTGAAGGCACGCCCCCCGTGGAGGAACTTTGCGCGATGGTGGATTCCGTGCTGGAGTGCCCGGTCGCCATCCCCAAGCTTGCCACCATGGTGCACACCCAGGACGATGTGGACATCCTGAAACAGGTATTGTCCACCTACGGGAGCTCCCGCCCTATCTGTGTGCTGGGAATGGGAGACGAATGGGGTACCCGGACCCGCAGCAGCTTTCCCGGACTCGGGTCAAAGCTTACCTACGGCTACCTCGACCGCCCCATCGCACCCGGACAACTCTCCTCCGCTCAACTCATATCCGTCTTACGCGGATAAGTGGATCTTTCCTTTTTCATCCCCCCTGCCGCCGTTGCCGATTGGGATCGCCGGGGGATGGGACGGCCCGGAGGAGGTTTTGGGTATAGGGGTGTTCGGTCTGCTCAATCACCCGGGTGGGAGTGCCGCGTTCCACTACTTTTCCGTTTTTCATCACCAGCACCTGATCACAGATGCGTTTAACCACGCTGAGATCGTGGGAGATGAACAGATAGGCCAAACCGTGCCGTTCGCGCAGTTCCAGAAACAGGTCCAGGATCTGCGCCTGGATAGTGACGTCCAGGGCGCTGACGGCTTCGTCGCAGATGATGAGTTTGGGCTCAAGTGCCAACACCCGGGCAATGCAGATACGCTGCCGCTGTCCTCCGCTGAATTCGTGCGGATAACGATGCATCATGTCCGCATCCAATCCAACCTCCTCCAGCCAGCGGGCCGCGAAGTCAGGATCCGGCTTCGCCAGCAATCCATGCACAATCGGGGCCTCGGTGATCAGGTCGAGTATTTTCATGCGTGCGTTGAGACTGGAGTAGGGATCCTGAAAGATCATGGCGATCTCCCGTCGAATCATCCGCCAGCGGCCTCCCCGCAGCCCACGCAGGGGTTGGCCTTCAATCCAGAATTCTCCCCCCGTGGCCCGCTCCAGTCCGATCAGGGTAAGACCCAGGGTCGATTTTCCACTGCCGGATTCCCCTACCACCCCCATGGTTTCCCCGGCGTGAATGACCATATCCAGTCCGTCCACCGCTTTCACATGACCCACCGTGCGGGCGAACATGCCTTTTTTGATCGGAAACCAGGTTTGCAGATTTTCGGTGCGAATCACTTCCTCCTTAAAATCTGGCAACTCCCGTGAGGGCGCATCGTCCAGGCGGGGCACCGCGTGCAACAGGGCTTGGGTATATTCCTCGCGGGGATGGGCAAACAGGGCATTGGTCTCCCCCTCCTCCACCTGCCGTGCTTCCTTCATAACCAGCACCCGGTCGCACAACTCCCACACCACCCCCATGTCGTGGGTGATGAACAGCAGGGAGGTCTTGTCCGCCTTCATTTTCATCATCAACTCGAATACCTGCGCCTGCAGGGTCACATCCAGGGCGGTGGTGGGTTCATCCGCGATTACCAGTCGCGGTTCCAGCATCAACGCCATGGCAATGGTCACCCGCTGCCTCATGCCGCCGCTGTACTGGAAGGGATACTGATGCTGACGCTTTTCGGCTTCGGGAATACCCACCTTCTCCAGCCATTCGATCACCAGGGCCGTTTTTTCTTTTTCGGACATGAGGGGCCGATGCAAATTCAACAGTTCCCGCAACTGCTGCCCCACCGTTTGCAAAGGGGACAACGCGGTCATAGGCTCCTGGAAAATCGCGCTAATTCTGGAACCCCGGATCTCCCGCAGTTTTTCGGTAGGCAGTTTGAGTAGATCCTGTCCTTCAAACAGAATTTGACCTCCGGTATACTGGGCGGGGGGCGATGGATTCAGTCGCAAAATCGACATCCCCGTCACCGTTTTCCCGCTGCCGGATTCACCCACCAGACCCAGCACCTCTCCCGGCATCACGTCGAAGGACAGATCCTCCACCGCCTGCACCCGACGGTCCTCGGTCTGGAAGGCCACCGATAAATTTCGTACCTGGAGCACGGGCGAACTGGATTGGGAGTCGGCTTTGGTGTTCATCAGGCTTCCCAATGGGTCTCCCGTTTGGGGTCAAAGGCGGTTCGTAATCCCTCTCCGATAAATACTCCCAATAAAATCACCAGGAACAAAGTCAGAGCCGGATACACAATCAGCCACCAGGCGAAGCGGTAGGTCTGAGCCTGATTGAGCAGATCCCCCCAGCTTGGGGTCCCCACCGGCAATCCGAACCCGATGTAGTCCAGAGCGCTCAGACTCCCGATCGCCCCCACCAGACTGAAAGGAAAAAAGGTAATCAGCGGCACCAGGGCGTTGGGCAGAATATGTTTCCACATAATCCGTGAGGTGGGCAGCCCCAAAGAATGAGCCGCTTCGGTGAAGGGCTGCTTGCGCAGTCTTAAAAATTCCGCCCGCATGTAATACGAGATGCCAATCCAGTTAAAGATCGCATACACGAACAGTAACAGACCAAAGCTGCGTCCGAATACGGATCCCATATAAATCATCGCGTAGAGAAACGGAATCGCAGAATAAATTTCGATCAGCCGCTGGGAAAATAAATCCACCCGGCCTCCGAAGTAGCCCTGTACTCCCCCCAACAGCGTCCCCAACAGCATGCTGCAGAACACCAGAATAAATCCGAACAGCAAACTGATCCGGGTGGCGTACAAAATCAGCACAAACACATCACGTCCGCTCTGATCCAGTCCGAAGGGATGGTTTTTAACCGGGCGGAAGGGAAACTGGACGGTCTCTTTGTTGAGTCTAATCTCCCAGGCGTTACCCTCATCGTCCGTGTACGAAATGGCATCCACCGGCACGGTGCGCGCTTCGATCAACGCCTCTTCAGCCCGACGGAGCACGGATTCCGGCAGGGTCGCCCACCAGTCCGGTCGTTCCCCCGACTCGCCGGCAATCACAAAAGGACTCGGACGCTCCCTCTCCCCTGTTTTCTCGCGCAAGATCACTCGCACCGACCGGGGAGCCGAGTCGCGGGGCGTATAGCCGGAAAGAGTCCAGGTGAATCGGCCCGAGGGATCCCCTACCTCCACCGGCTCCGAGGGTTCATTGCGGAAGCGGGATTCCAGGGCGCGCTGAATTCCGGGTGGGAAACGGGCATCTTCCCCCACGAACCACTCCGATCCTCGACCCGCCCGAATCGCCTTGGCCGCATTCACCCGAAGTTCCGCCACCCGCTGGGAACGCAAACGCGTCACCCGAAGTTCGTCTTTCACCTGTATCCGGTCGGGCGAAATGGTATTTTGCGGACTGATGCGAATGGGAGCCCACAGCATCCAATTCCCGGTTCCGCCGACAAAGGCCTCCGTCTCCTCCAGACGATGGTAGTCGGGCGCACTCTGCACATCGTTTCCAAAAAACACGTCCTGGGCGACGTTCCGGATACGGGGGAAATAAAACGACCCTTCATACCGCAACAGCCAGGGGGTGCCGTGGGCGATCAGTTCACTGAACAGACTGAGGACAAACAGGATGATCAGCAGCCACAGCGAAATCCAGGCCCGGCGCATCTTGCGGAAGCGCCGGAGCCGTTCCTTGGTGGCGGGAGCCAGCCAGGCCATCAGTTGCCTCCCCCGAAGTCCATGCGAGGATCAATCAGCAAATAGCAAAAGTCTGCCAGCACCCGTCCCAGTAATCCCAGGATCGATTGCAGACACACGATTCCCAGGAACAGCGGATAATCGCGGGTGATCACCGCATCCAGACTTAACAGGCCAATGCCCGGAATATTAAACACCTTCTCGATCAACACCGATCCCGCGAACATGATGGTAAGAATACTGCCAATGCCGGTCGCGATCGGAATCAGCGCGTTACGCACCGCGTGGCGCCACACCGCATGCTGTATAGTCGCCCCTTTGGCCAAGACGGTACGCACATAGTCCTGGCTGATCTGCTCCAGCAGTGAATTTTTCATTAACAGAGTCATCACCGCAAAATTTCCGATCACGTAACAGCTGACCGGCAGAAACATGTGCCAGACCTGATCTTTGATCCGAGCCCAGGTCCCTAGAGTTTCCCAATCCGGAGATCGGAATCCTCCTAAAGGAAACCAGTCCAGCCCCCACTCCATGGTTCCACTAAACAGCATCCGCAATACCATACCAAAAGCAAAGGCGGGCAGCGCGTAGAGGATAAACACGATCAGGCTGCTCACCAAATCGAAAGTTTTGCCGTTACGAAGGGCTTTGGCGATCCCCAGCGGGATACAGATCAGGTAGGTGAGAATCAGACTGGGAATTCCGAAGCTGAGCGACACCGGAAACTTCTCCGAAATCAGTTCCCAGGTGGTTTTATTGGTGAAACGGTAGGAGTCTGCCTGCATGCCAAAGCGGTCATCCACCAACCAGATCCAAAAGCGGTGATGTAGGGGTTTATCCAGATTGTAAATACGGCGGATGCTTTCGATTTGTTCCTGCGACATCGCTTCACTCGCCAAACCCGAGGCACCGCCCTCCCCGCCGACACCCTTGAGGGAAGCGATGTATTGCTCCACCGGCCCCCCGGGCACAATCTGGGTAAACAAAAAGGTCACCAAAATAATGCCGATAAAACTGACCCCGACCAGGACCAATCGCGAAGCGAAATACTGCAGGCGATTCATGACCAATCCCGATTAGCGAAGAGCTTCGGTGCGCGTGGGATCCTGAAAGACCTGTTCGAATTCGATCAAAGCCGGGCGTGGCGGAAGTTTTTTTCCGCTGGCCCGGGCTTCCCCCAGATCCGCGTTGAGATCGGGGTCGGTCCACCACAGAAATTCGGACGAGGATTCATTTCCGTATTTGGTCAGTACATGATCCGGGGTACCGAAGCGGTTCCAATACAGCAGGCGCACATAATCCGTGTGCCAGAGCAGGATGTAGGGAACCTGCTCCGCCAGAATCGCGTCGATTTCCTTTACGGCCTCATGCCGCTTCTCCACATCGAACTCTGCCTTGATCGCGTCGATTTTCTCATCGACCTCCTCGCTGTAGAATCCGGTGATGTTGTTGCCGCTGGGTTGATCCTTGTGCTTGCTGTGCCACATGCTTTCGGGGTCCTTGAATACTCCCGCCCCCCAGGCGGCCCAGGTCATGTCGAAGTTGTACTCGTCCATGTCTTTGGCCCAGGCGGACCAATCCTTGCGGTCGATACGCAATTGAATACCCACCTGCTCCAGGGCCTCGCGGTAAATCAGCAAAAAGCGGTCCGCGTCCGCGGAGCGTGACAGGAAATTGATGGTGAACACAGCTCCGTCCTTGGCCAGGCGTCCGGCCGCGTTTACTTCCCATCCAGCCTGCCGTAGATAGTCACGGGCTTTGTCTACATTGAATTCAATCAGCGGATTGGGGTTTCCCTCCGGATACAGATCCGGAAAATAGCTGGCGGTCAACTGATACTGATTAAACATGATGGTGGCGTTCATCCGCTCCCGGTCCAACAAATGCGCCAAGGCCCGGCGGACCCGCACATCCTTGAATTTCTCCCGACGAAGATTCATTGCGAAGCCCTGAAAGCCAATGGGCTGGGAATTGTTGATGCCCTGTTTGATGATCCAGTTGTCATCGAAAGCGCCACCCGAGGTCTCGGAGGCCCAGCGACGGGCGGTGTACACGGCAAAGACATCGAAATTGCCCGCCCGAAAATTGTCGAAGGCGAGGTCCCGTTCGGGATAAAACAAAAATTCGATCCGTTCGAAATTGCTGACTCCCAGTAACCGGGGATCCTCACGAGCCCAGTAGTCCTCCCGCTTCTGCAGGGTCACCGAGGAAGGCTCGTTCAGGCGCGAAATTTCGTAGGGTCCGGACACCACCGGGAACTCAAAATTGACCCGGTTGAAGTCCTGGTCCTTCCACCAGTGGGACGGCAGGATGCTCATTCCCCCAGCAGCCCAGAGGTTTCCCCAGTGAACTTCCTTGGCGGTAAACACCACTGTGTGTTCATCCAGTTTGACCGGTGGCTCAAAGCGGTCGAGTCCCACTTTGTGGGGACCGGTAAGATGTTCGGGATTCATCACCGCTTCATAGGTCCAAATCACGTCGTCTGCGGTGATCGGGGTACCGTCGCTCCACCGGGCATCGGCATCCAACATGAAAGTAAAGGTTTTCTTGTCGTCCGACACCTCCACCCGCTCCGCCAGTCCGGGCTCCGGCTCCAGGGTCAGGCCGTTGCGACCAATCAAACTTTCGAACTGGTAGCCGAACAGTTTGGACGAAAAGACATTGTTGTCCAGATAGTAGTTAAAGCTTTTGGGATATTGAGACGCAAACACCCGCATGCGCCCGCCCGGCTCCGCCCACTCCGAGGCCATGGGGGACGGCTCCGGAACCCAGCCCTCCTCCGGAATCACCAACGCTTCGGCCTGTAAGCCCGCAGACAACCACACTCCCGTCGCCAGACCTAGTACACCTATAACTTTTTTCATTTTTTCACCTTGTTTTCCAATGCGGACACTCTTTCTTGGAGCTTCGGAAGGCGCTTGATGTTCGAAAGGGATTTGCTGTATTTTTTGAACTCAGTCGCGGGGGTTCCCCACACGTAGGTTCCGGGTTCCACATCCTTGGTCACGCCCCCCTGCGCACCCACCACCGCTTTTTTCCCGATGGTAAGGTGTCCCGCCACTCCCACCTGCCCGGCCAGAATCGCGTTCGCCCCCACCACGGTACTGCCGCTGATCCCCACCTGGGACACCAGCACCGCATGATCACCAATCACCACGTTGTGGGCAATCTGAACCAAATTGTCGATTTTCACCCCGTTGCCAATCCGGGTTTCCCCGAAGCGGGCCCGGTCCACACAGGTATGCGCCCCGATCTCCACATCGTCCCCCACCCGCACGATTCCCACCTGCGGCACTTTGGTCCGCGATCCGTCCGCATTGACGGTATAGCCGAATCCGTCGCTTCCGATGACCACATGATTATGCAGAATCGCCCGTTTTCCCACTACCACGTTTTCACGCAACACCGCCCCGGCATGCATCAAACTATCCTCTCCCAACTGGGCCTGACGCGAGACCAGTGCACCGGCCAGCAACACACAGCGATCCCCGATCACCGCTCCCTCATCGATCACCACGTGGGGTCCAATATGCAGCTCTTTTCCAAGTTGGGCCGAATCCGCGATTACTGCGGAGGTATGAATTCCCGGCGGATAGCTCACCGGTGGGGGGCAGAACAGCCGACACACCTCCGCAAAAGCCGCATCGGGATTCTCCACCCGAATCAGGGTGGTGTTGACCACCGCTTCGCTCCAGTCCCGGGGAACCAGCACTCCGGAAGCGGAGGTGGAAAGGAGCAATTTACGATATTTGGCATTGCTGAAAAAAGAAATCTGCCCTTCCGAGGCCTCCAACAACCCCGCCACGGAATGGATCGCGATATCACCATCCCCCTCTAATTCGCCCCCCACCCGCTCCGCAAGTTCCACCAAGGTCAGACTCTTCATTGCTCCGTATCCCCCGGCCCGGGAGCGGAGGCATTCAATTCGCGGATTACCACTTGGGTCATGTCCAGAGCCGGAGTGGCGAAATGCACCATCGGTAACCCATTCGGGGCCTTGGCGGAGGAATCCAACACCAGGGTCCAATTCCGCGCCTCCGCCATTTCGGTAATTTTACGGGTCACTTTGTCCACAATGTTTCGGCGTAACCGAACCCCTTTCGCCTCCAAATCCTCTTGAAACTGGTTTCGCTCCTCGCGAATGGCCTGTTCCTCACGGTTCAGGGTCTCCAGTTGCTGCACAGCCTGCTCCGCCAGTTGCCCGCGTTCCTCGTCACTCACTTCCGGCTGAGCCGCCCGGCTACGCAACTGATTGAAAGCCTGCTGTTTCGCCTGCAATTCTTGAACCTTGACTTCCTGTTGTTGTTGGAATTCCTGCACGGTGGCACGTAGCTTCTGGTCCTCCATTCGGAGTTCATAAAACTCTTCAAATACGGTTTGAAAATGAACGACCACCATTTCGGCCCCTACCGGCAGAGCAAAACCGACGAGTAGAAGCATGGAGCGGATAAAAGAAGCAGTGTTGGTTTTCATGTGTGTAGTGTAGTGGGTTTAGAACGAATATCCAATGAGAAAACTGAACCGACCGCTGGATTGGGCATTATGTTCGCTGTTGAGGTGCTGCCAGGAGTAGTCGAATCGCAGGGGGAAACCGGGCATATCAATCCGCAATCCCACTCCGTAGTTGGAATTGGCCTCACCCAGATCCGTATCAAACGACTCGGCATTCACCACTCCCCAATCGTAAAACATGGCGTAGCGGAACATTTCCGAAAGTGGAATTAAGTACTCCGCCGAGGCATAGTACATGGTCTGCCCCCCCACCGGATCCTGGTTTTCATCCACCGGGCTGACGTCCCGAAATCGGAAGCCGCGCAAGGTGCGGGTTCCGCCCAGGAACAGTCGATCAAAGATCGGCACCCGGTTGGAGTCTCCGTAATATTCGACACTGCGGACCCAACCCTGCAGATTCAGCACATGATCCCACACCGTGGGATAGTAATACGAACTCCGGATTCCCACCTCGTAAATTTCCTCGTCGCCGCCCAGCGCCCCTCCGGTGAATCCGGTGTTCAACACAACCCGTCCGCCCCGGGTGGGGATCCACACCTGATTGCGGGAGTCACGGGTAATCGAAAAGTCCAATCCGCTGCGTAAACTGGTTCCCTCTTCGATCTTGATCACCTCGGAGGCATCATCGGCCACATCAAACACATCGATTTCTTCAAGGGTATAGGTCACCCCGCCTCTCCAGCGGCCTCCCAGACTTTTTCGAAGCCCCACGCTCCCCCCGGTGTTTTTTTGATTATAATCGTCGCTGAGGAACCGCCGCTCGTTTTGAAATCCGGACACCGTGAGGGTTAATTGCTGATCCAGAAACCAAGGTTTCACATAACTGACATCAATATCCCGCCGCTCCGTTCCCAACTGCAGGCGGGTACGCAATTTCTCCCCGCCCCCGGTAAAGGAGGGCGGATCGAATAGATCAAAATTTCCCTGCGACAACTCGATGAATCCCACCAGTTTATCCTCGCTGGAAAAGCCTACCCCAGCCAGGAACTGTCCGCTGCGTCCCTCTGTCACGTCGAATTCGACGTCGTACACATCCGGATCCTCCGTGGGCAGCAACATGTAGTTCGCGCTGTCGAAAAATCCGAGGTTACGCAATCGGGCCGCGCTGTTGCGGGCCTTTACTTCATTGAGCGTATCACCCGGATACACCAGCAACTCCCGGCGGATCACCGGATCTTTGGTCCGGGTATTCCCGCGAATGATGACGTTCCGCACCCTGGCCACCCGACCCTCGTTCACGCTGTAAATGATATCCACGGTGTTTTCCGCACCCGTCAATAAAATCCGCTGCGACACCCGGGTCTGGGAATATCCACGATTATTATAAAAATCCCGAATCCGGTTCCCCCCCACCTGGATTTTGTCCGATTCCGCTACGCCCCCCACCTGCAGAGGCACCTGCGCCCCCAAAAGGGAGGAGGGATACAGCGTATTCCCCTCCACCTGAATGCTGTTCACCCGATATTGTGCAAAAGGTTCAATCGGAACCACCACCCGCAACCCGGAGCCGTCTTCCTCCAAACGGTACGGACCCGCTTTGGCGTCCAGATAGCCTTCCTCGCGATATAGCTCCTCCAATGCGGCCATGTCCTGACGCAATTGCGCCTCGTCCAACCCTCCCCGACCGGTGAATACACTCAGAATCCAGGTTTCTTTCTGCCCCATGGCTCTTTTAAGCTGCGTCCGTGAAAACTCCGTATTTCCAGGGAACCGAATGGATCGGACCCGTTCACGCGGGCCTTCATCCACGGTCACGGTCACCTGGGTGAAGCCCTCTTCGTCCGGCGGAGTCATCTCCACGTCGAAGGACACCCGATTATAGAAGTTTTTATGATAGCGTCTGCGTACTTCCTCCAGCTTGGTCAGGATCAGCGCCCGGTCCACCCGGTCACTCAAATTCAGTTCCATCATGTCCCGGATCCGGGTGTTAGAATAATGCGATCCCCCCCGGACCGACAAACTGCGGATGCGAGGACGTTCCTCCACCACGTACACCAGCTCCACCCCTCCGGGACGCGAAACCAGTTCCGCACCCACGTAAGCATAGCGTCCGGTTTCCTGTAGACGGTGGATATCCTGGTTCACCAACTGTGGGTCATAGTCATCACCGATCTCCGGTTGAATGAAGGCCGTGACCGCCGAGGTCTCGATTTCACGGCCGGGAACCTGACTTCTCACCCGGATATCCAGAATTTCCATCGCGGACGCGAAGAGGGAGTATCCGAGAATCAACACAGTTAAAAGGAAGGAAGTTGGTTTCATAAAAGTCACAGTTATAATGGCGCGTCCATTTCGTGACGCTCACGATTTTCAAAGCGGGTGGTTTCCTCAAAGAAACTTAATTCGGTAGGTCCGACACCCCCATTACGGTTTTTTGCGATATCCACAATAGCCAAATTGGGTACATCCGCCTGTGGATCTCCCGGATAACGACTGGGGCGGCGCAGCAGAAACACCACGTCGGCATCCTGTTCAATAGCCCCGGAATCGCGTAAATCTGACAGTTTGGGAATCCCGCTGGTGCGGTCCCGCTTCTCCGCGTCGCGGCTCAACTGACTCAGCACCATCACCGGGATGTTCAGCTCCTTGGCCATGGATTTCAATTCACTGGAGATCCCCGCCACTTCCCGTTGCCAACCGTCCCGGCTTTGCTTGGCACAATGCGAAATCTGCAGATAATCCACCACCACAAATTGGATATCGTGCTTTTTCTTCAATCGACGCGCCCTCGCCCGCATCTCCATCACGTCCAGCCCCCCCGAATCATCAATATAAATCGGTGCCCGTTTTAATTCATCTGCCGCATTCATCAAGCGTGAATGCTGTTCCGTGGACAGATATCCTCCCATAATCTTCCCCGAGGACACCCTGGCGCGACAGCAGATCATCCGCTGTACCAGCGCCGCCGCCGACATTTCCAGACTGAACACCGCCACCCCTTTCGGTTCCTTGTCAGGACTCCCCACCCCCATGGCAATATTTTCGGCGATATTAAGCGCCAATGAAGTTTTTCCCATGGAGGGACGGGCGGCCAACACGATCATTTCCGCCGGTTTCAAGCCATGCAGCATCTTGTCGATCTCGCGGAACCCGGTTCCCACCCCCACCATTTCCTGCTTGTTGTCCACCAAGACGTTAATCTGTCGCACGGCGTCGTCGATTAATCCGCTCCAGGGATGCCAAATCTGCTTGTGCCCGCCCGCCAGATTCAGGAAAGCACCCTGGGTCTCGTCCACCAGCAACTCGACATCCTTGTCGGGATCATAACATTTGTCCACCGCCTCGCGGCAACACTGAATGATCGCGCGGACCAGCGATTTTTCGCGGACCACCTGCAGGTAACTCTCCGCATGTACCGAAATCGGAGCCGCGTCCATTACCGCCTGCAGATACTCGATCCCCCCCACCGAGTCGTACAGTTGTTTGTCCCGCAACCGATTGCTCAGCATGATCCCGTCGATCAGCTTGTTCTCCGCCTGCATGTCCACCAGGGTCTCCCAGAGATCCTGATGCGCCTTGAGATAAAATGAATCAGCCCGGATGCCGCGCTCGACCGCAAGGTCGATCACCACATCCGGGTTGGTGATTGCGCAGCCAATCAGGCCCCGTTCCGCCCCCTCGTCGTAAGGAGGAGTCGTCAATTGATTCGGAACGGCGCCACTGGCCACCGGCTTACGCCTCCTCGTCCGCTACCACCACGACCTTGAGGTCGGCTGCAACTTCCGGGTGGAGGCGAATGCGGACATCGTAGGAACCCAGTTGGCGAATCGGCGAACCGAGATGCACCTGTTTCAGATCGATCTCCAGACCTTTCTTGTTGGCTTCCTCCGTGATTTCCGGCGCGGCGACCGAACCGTACAAACGGCCTTCCGCAGATGTTTTCACCTTCAGGGTGACCGTGGTCCCTTTGACACGTTCCGCGAACACTTCCGCACCCGCTTTGGCTTCCATCAGTTCCATCTCCCGTTTGGCACGGGCATCCGCCAGTTTTTCGATCAGGCGGTCGGTGACCGGTTTCGCGTGGTTTTTTGGCAACAAGTAGTTGCGGGCGTGACCGTTGGCGACGGTGACCACGTCCCCTACAATTCCCAGACCTTCCACATCGTTTAATAAAATGAGTGTTTTAGACATAATTAGATTCTCCGTAAATAGTGGATTCGGATCAGGGAAGCAACCCCATGACCCGCGCTTTGCGGATGGCACGGGTGACCTGACGTTGTTGTTTCGCATTCGCGCCGGTGGCGCGACGTGGAAGAATTTTTCCCTGTTCGGTCATGAACTTGCTCAGCAACTCATGGTCCTTATAATCAATTTCCTGTACCCCTTCGAGGTACTCACATGTTTGTTTGGCCATTTCTGGTTTTCCTTTGGGTTCTACGCGGCTTTTTTCATCCGCAGGTTTTGCACGCACCCACTTGGGTGCAGGCGATAAAATAATGTACGTGGGTTAAAAAGGTGGGGGGGATTCGTCGTCGTCCTCGTCCGCGAGAGGCGGTTTGGAGGGAGTGGGCGCGGGAGCGGAGGGTTTGGATGAGGACTGCGGGGACGGGTTTGACCCACCCCCGCTGCCGCCACTGCTACTACTATCGCTGCGGCTGCTCAAGAATTGCACCCGATCCGCCACTACGGAATGCTTGCTACGCTTGCCTCCCTCTTTGGCCTCCCAGGTCTCATAGCGCAGTTTGCCTTCCAGCAACACCGGAGATCCTTTCTCCAGATACTCGTTGCAGGCCTCGGCCTGACGGCCAAACGCGGAAACGTCCACGAAACAGGGGCGTTCCACCCATTCGTCCTGCTGATTCTTCACCCGTTCGTTCACCGCCAAGCGCAGTCGAACCACCGCCATCCCCGAGGGGAGATAGGACAGTTCCGGGTCGGCGGTCAGATTGCCGCAAAGTACGATTCGATTGAGTGAGGCTGCCATAAGACCGACTCCTTAGACCGCTGCCGGTTCGGGCAGGCGGGTGAACTGAATCCGGAAAATCGCGGTGTCCAGCTTCAAGTGGTTCTGCAGGGGGGTGATTTTCTCACCATCCAATTCGAACCGCAGCAATGCGTATTCGCCGATGCTTTGCTTCTTCATCGGACGGGCAAAGGTTTTGCGTCCCATGCGTGAGGCTTTCGACGCCTGTCCGCCCATCTCTTTGATGGTGGCGGTCAGCCGGTCCAAGCCCTGTTCAATTTCATCTTCTGTCAGTGATTCAGGAAGAATCACCATCGCTTCGTATCGATTCACGTTATACCTCTTCGTATGTTGAGTTTTCGTCAATTCTCGGGAGTTCCCGAATTAAAATGATTCATGGCAGGTGTGACCCCGTCGCGGAGAATCCGCTCCAGTGCCAACGCGCCCTGTTCCCGCAGTTCGGAGACCTTCGCCTCCAACTCCGGGTTCCAGCGGCCCAGCAGATACGAAATCAACTGGTCGCCGGACGGTCGTGGACCCACCCCCAGCCGCAACCGGGGAAAGTCCTCTAAATTATCCAATTCCCGAATGACCGAAGTCACTCCATTATGTCCGCCCGCGCTTCCCCGTTTCCGGATACGCAGACGTCCCAAAGGCAATGCCACGTCGTCATAGACCAGCAGCATCTCCTCCGGCTCCACCTTCCAGCGTCGCAGGGCCTTGCGGACCGCGACTCCGGAACGATTCATGAAGGTCCGGGGTTTCAGCACCCGAACCGTTGAACCTGCAACATGCCAAGTTGCCCCCCAGGCTTGCAAGCCGAAAGCGCGACGAAAACGAAGCTGCTGCCGGACCGCGAGGGCGTCCAGCACCTCGAAACCGATGTTGTGCGGGCTGTGATGGTAGCGTTCTCCGGGATTTCCCAAGCCCACCACGAGTCGAATCGCCCGCTCAGTCATCGTACACTCCCGACTTAGGAATCGGCTTCTTCCTCTTCACCTTCATCGGAAGCGCCAATCACTTCCGGCTCGGTCAATGCGGATCCTTCATCCTCTTCATCTCCCTCGTCGGCGGCAACCCGGGGTTTCAGAACCGTGGCAATGCTGATCTCTTCCGGGGTCAGCAATTCAAATCCTTCCGGAAGTTTTACATCGGCCACCGTCAAATGGTCTCCAATTTTGAGTGCGGACACATCCACCTCGAAGGCCTCTACCAGATCAGACGCTTTGCACTCCACTTCGACTTCGCGGGTTTGCACGTCCAGAGTGCCTCCGCCCTGGGTCACCCCATGGGGCTTGCCCACGAAATCGAGCGTCACAAATACTTTGATCATGCGGTCGAGGCTGATCTCGTGAAAGTCCACATGCAAAATGCGCGCGGTCATGGGGTGATGCTGAATATCCTTGATCAACACGTGACGGTTGGATTCCGAACCGATTTTGAGGTCGATCATCAGGTTTTCACCCGAGTGATGCTTCAACATCATGTTAAAATCATGTTCATTCAATTGCACCGTTTCGCCGGCGGCACCTTTTGAATAAATCACGCCGGGAATAAACCCCTCGGCGCGCAAACGGGTTAAGTCCGACTTTTTGTCGGCGGTACGGCTTTCAGCTTTAAAAGCTACTTGTTCTTTCACCATGGGAGGGTCCTCGAGTTGATCTTTGTTTAGAGTTAGTGAATCCGGAACAACGATGTTACGGATTGATAATTGTGAATTCGTAAAATGGCGTCCCCCAGTAGATGGCTCAGGGTGAGGCGGGTGACCATGTCCCCTTCGTCCACCAGCGGCGGTACCGAATCGGTGGTGACCACCGAAGAAATCGCACTTTCCCGAATGCGCTTCATCCCGTCCTCGTTGAGCAGACAATGCGAAACCGCCGCCATCACCGATTTCGCCCCGTTTTCCTTCAATACTTTACTGGCGGCGCACAAGGTTCCCGCCGTGGTGGTCATGTCGTCCACCAATACCGCGTTGCAACCCTCGACATCCCCAACCACGCTGATTACATCCACTTCGGTAGCGCTACGGCGGTTTTTGGCCACGATCGCGATGTCTGCATTCAACAACTGCGCATAAGCATAGGCCATTTTAGTGCCGCCGGTGTCGGGAGAAACCACCACGATATTGTCCAGTTTCAGATTTTTCAAATGACTGACGATGACCGGGCTGCCATACAGATGATCCACCGGAATATCGAAAAATCCTTGAATTTGCTGGGAATGCAGATCGACAGCGAGTACCCGGCTGGCCCCGGCGGTAGTCAGCAGGTTAGCCACCAGCTTTGCGGTGATAGGAACCCGGGGCTGATCTTTGCGGTCCTGACGCGCATAGCCATAGTATGGGAGCACACAGATAATTCGCTTGGCGCTGGCACGCCGACAGGCATCCATCAAAATCAGCAATTCCATGATGTTGTCATTCCCCGGCGGACAGGTCGGCTGCACAATAAACACGTCGTGGCCCCGAATATTTTCCAGAATTTTGACAAAAATCTCCCCGTCCGGAAAGCGTTTAACTTCAATTTGTGTTAAACTCTGACCGATCACTTCGGAAATTTTCTTGCTCAGCTCGGGGTGAGCGGTACCGGAAATAAGTTTCATAAGGGGGAGGAAAATAAAAAAAATGGTTGCCCGGCAAGGATTCGAACCCTGACTTAGAGGACCAAAACCTCCTGTGCTACCTTTACACCACCGGGCAGTGGGCCTGAAAGGGGGTTCCAGGTATATCCTGACAACCGATAAGTCAAGAACACAAGCAAAAAGAATCACGGTAAAAAACGGACAACGGATGGAAGGGAAGAGTATGTTTTCCAACGGATCGCCGTGCCGGACAGCGGATAAGAAAAGAGGATGAGCGATAGAGAATGAATCTGTCATCACGTTGTCCGGCGCAGCTATTTGTTGGTTTCCTCCCTCTTCCACTATTACCGCAAAATTCGGTTGGATTCCTTTTAAGGTACGTGTGATCAGGCAGTTATGACAGTGGTTTCCGCGCTGCTAAAGTATATGATTGACTGATTTACCTCTCTCAGGTGGTCTTGAGGGTGTTTTTCCCGGTTTCCAACCATTTTCCACTAGCATCGCCTCTAAATGCTTAAATATATGTTACTTTTATAGGTGATATCATATACTTAATCAAACCAAGGAGCAGCACCATGAGTAAAGAGTCAGATGCACGGATGGAGAAGGCGCGGAAGGCATTTCGCAGAAAGAGGATCCTGACGTTGGAGGAAGTGGCCGAGGTGATAGACGGCAGCATTCATACCGCCCGGAGGCGATTAAAAGAGTGGAGCGCGTTGAACAGTTACAACCAGAATGGCAGATACTACGCTTTGCCGGACGTGCCCGGGGACGCTTCGTTTATTACTCTTCGGACCCAGCGGTTTTCGACAAGCAGTGTCAACGTCGCCGAGCATTGCATGCAACAGGCCGACATCCGACCCCGATCGAAGCGGTCGCGATTCTGGTGGAAAAAATCAAGCATCCAACTCTGAGCCATGAGGCGCTCTCGCGGCGGCTGAGGAAACAGAATATGACGATTGAGCCCTCAACCATTGAAAACCTGTTTTTACGTCACGGTCTGACAGAAAAAAAAACGCCACATTCGGTCTGATCCAGTGGGTGCTGCAGGCAAAATCAGAGGGCTGTGGATACGGGTTTCCTTTCGATCATCCTCATCTGGCGTACGCCAAGCGGATCGCTCAGGTGAATGTGCATCTCGAGAACATCAAGGATATCCAACTGCGAGGTAAGTGGAAGGATAACAGCCCCTATTGCAAGCTGCATGTGGACCTGATGAAAATTAGGATGGACCGTACACTTCCAGCCGCAGCGCACCAACAACATCCTCGAACAGTTCTTCCGCAGTCTCAAGCGCGCCAACCGTCGCAGAACCGGAAACGCATCCTCACGCCGCATGCTCGAAAGGGCGGTAGCATGACAGAAATCCAACCGAATTTTGCGGCAATAGCCTACCCCCTCCGCATGTTCAGAGGGGTGCATCCGGTCTTTTGTTTGAACTGCCGCGAGAAAAATCCCAGATCCGCGTAGCCCAACGTATCAGCGATCTCGCTGACGGTCAACTGGCTCTCCATTAACAAGGTCCGGGCCTTCTCAATGCGCTGCTGGATCAGAAAATGGTGGGGCGAACAATGAAAAAGTTTTCGAAATCGGCGAGAAAATTGCGAGGCCGACAATCCAGCCTCTTCCGCGAGCGTTTGAACATTCCAGGAGGTCTCCGGCTGCGCCCGCATCAATTCCGCCTGGGCACTCACCCGAATATCCACCGGATCCTCCGGCCCCAACTTCAAATCCCGGCAGAAAATTGAAAGAATATCCTCCGCAATCCGATTAGACATCTCCCGGGGTTCGTCAGTCGACTGAAAAAGTAAAACATCCAAATAGCGACTCATCTCCCTGAGCACCGAGAAATGGCGAAGCTGTACCGGACGCGAGCAAAACGGACTCAAACGTGAACTCTCATTATGCTCGATATATACAAAATGCATTCCCATATTACAGAGAGGCCCCTGACCCTTGTTTAGTCCTCTCACCGTATCCGACGGCTTTAAGAGTATGGCAAAACCCGGAGTGACCGCAAACGACTGTTGATTGACCTTTAAAATTCCTGTTCCCTCAAAATCTACCCATAAATTGTACCATCTTCGACGGGTCGAATACCAGTTCCACTCGTTTCGGGTGGTGTTAATCAACTGACTCTGTTCATGTTGAAGTTCAATTTTCATACCTCCGAAAGGAGTACACTAATGCACGTAAAGTACAAATGTTTTTCATAATTCTCCTTCGCTTTTTTCAATCTCTTTGCTAGGGGAACCACCATGACATCTACATCGCCTTCAACTGTACGTATTGGAATTATTGGAATCGGAAACATGGGGTCCAGCCACGCCACCCGGATCAGTAAAGGGGAGGTTCCGGGACTGGAACTCGCCGCGATTGCGGATCTGAAACCCGAAAAAGCGAAACTTTTCCCGGACACCGCCTTTTTCAATTCCGGTGCGGAACTCATCGCCTCCGGCAAAGTGGACGCGGTGCTGATTGCCACTCCGCACTATGACCACACCCTCCTGGGCATCGCCGCGCTGGAGGCGGGATTGCACACCCTGGTTGAAAAACCCATTTCCGTGCACAAGGCGGATTGTGAACGCCTGATCGCCGCCCACAAAGACGAGAAGCAGGTGTTTGCCGCCATGTTCAATCAGCGGACCGATCCCCGCTATATCAAACTGAAACACCTCATCGAATCCGGCGAATTCGGGAAAATCAACCGGGTGCAATGGACCATCACCGACTGGTTCCGTACCGCTCAATACTATTCCTCCGGCGGCTGGCGGGCTACCTGGGAAGGCGAAGGCGGGGGCGTGCTCTTGAATCAATGCCCCCACCAACTCGATCTCTGGCAGTGGCTCTTCGGCGTGCCCGAATCCGTCCGGGCCCACATCGAAATCGGACGTTTCCACGACATCGAGGTCGAGGACGACGTTACCGCCTACCTTCGCTACAAAGATGGCATGTCGGGCGTGTTTATCACCACCACCGGGGAGGCTCCCGGAACCAACCGACTGGAAATCGCCGCCGAACGCGGTCGCATTATTGTCGAGGGAACGGACATCACCTGGACCCGGAACGAGGAGGAAAGCTCCGCGTTTTGCGACACCACCGATACCACCTTCGGCCGTCCCGGCACTTGGAAAATCCAGATTCCGTTCAGCAATCACGGCGAACAACATCTGGGCATCCTCAAAAATTTCGCTGACACCATTCTCAAAGGTGAAGACCTGATTGCCCCGGCCAAGGAAGGCCTTCATTCGGTGGAACTGGCCAACGCCATGATTTACTCCGGCCTCAACGACTGCACCGTGGAAATGCCCCTGGACGCGACCGCCTACGAGACGATGCTGATGGACAACATCAAAAACTCCACTCACAAAAAAGTCGTCAAAGAACCCGCCGCAGGCGCGGACGACTTTTCCAAATCCTTTTAACCTGTAAAGAAGGCACGACATGAATTCGGCACGCGACGGAATGAATTGGGCCCCCACGGCCGCCAAACCTGAACCCGTAGTGGAAAAAGGTGAATTTGTATTCGCCTCCGCATTTTTTAAT
The DNA here is from genome assembly GCA_018401235.1 of Kiritimatiellia bacterium. Taxonomy (GTDB): domain Bacteria; phylum Verrucomicrobiota; class Kiritimatiellia; order SS1-B-03-39; family UBA6053; genus UBA6053. The sequence goes on along the minus strand of JAGYLC010000017.1, from coordinate 7,287 downwards.
CACGGTCATATTTTCGGACAAACCAACGGACTGCTTGAAGCGGGCGGGGTTTGCAAATGGGCCTGGGACCCGGATTCCGGGCGCTTGGACGACTTCTGCGCCAAATATCCCGACGCCCGGCGCGCGGAGTCCTTCGAACAGATTCTCGCGAATCGAGGTGCATCTGGTCACCGCCGCCGCCATCCCTCCGGGACGCCCGCGCGTACGGGCTGCAAAACCCTGCGGGCCGGCAAGGATTATTACACCGACAAATCCTTCACCACTCGACCAGTTGGCCGAGGCCAAAACCGTGGTGGAGGAAACCGGGTCAGGAAATATCTCTGTGACTTCAGCGAACGTCTCCATACCGTGAGGCGGGCTGGTACGCGGGGAACTGTTAACGAGGGCTACCTCGGCCAGGTGGTGCAGGTGCTGGATCATGGCCCCCACAATTTGGCTGCAAGTGACACGCGCCCCTGACTGGTTTTTCGACAAACAAAATACGGGGTATCCTCACCACATCGGCCCCACCCAGTTTGAGCAGTTCCTGCTCCCACGCCGGAGCCAGAAGATGCCAGGCCACTCTGCCCTGGGTGATGGCCATCGCAACCCGATCATCCTGACTCCGAAGATTTCGGCGAGGCCTCCTCACATCCGACAATTAGGTTTCTGTTACTGCGCCGTATTGGGACTGTTCAACCCTGCGGACACCGCTCCTGGGGCGACGGACGTACCTTCGCGGTACTCGGTACCGAGGGCTATACCGAGGTTCGCAAACAGAATGATATCACCCGCGAGCCCCATGAGTCGTCGTCATCTGGTCAACTACGAAGGCGAAAAGCGCATTCCCTGTTCCGGCAAAATCTGGTTTTCCTTCTACGCTTCGCTCTATCCTTTGACGTGCTCAAGCGCACTGAAGACGCTATGTGACCAGCCCACCGCTTCAAAGCCGCCGAACTCTCCATGAAAGCACAGCAGTTCGCGGACCAGGCAAGGTAGATAGAGGTCAGAGGTCAGAAGTCAGAAGTCATAGCCTTTCCTGCGTGAGATAGGCACGTGTCCGCCGTAGCCTTGGCGAAGGAGGATTCCTGCCTGTCGCACTGGAGGGGTCCCTGAGACTGGAATCCAAAACCAAAGTGAGATAGGCAACTTGTCCGCCGTAGCCTTGGCGAAGGAGGATTCCTGCCTGTCGCATTGAAAGGCTCTCTGGGACTGGAACATCCCCTCCCCCCAAACACCCCGCTCGCCGGGGTGTGCGGAGATATCCAATTCCCGACAGCCTCCCACACCTCCAAAACCCCGCTCTTCGGCCTTGGCCGGAGAGCGAAATCATTCATCCCGCCCCCATATCTCCCTTTCCGACCGTCGGAAAGGGTTCAAACCGCTCTTCCGACGCTCGGAGATCATCGAGAAATAAACCGCAAATACCCTTGTTCTTGCGGCTGGTTCAGATAGAGAATACGAAGCTAAAATCCGAGGGTTGATTCGGAGCGGCTTTGTAAGAAAAATTTGTACTCCTATGACTGAACCAACTGATATTCCATTCGTTCCCCCCGGTGTCGATCCGGCCACCTATACCTCCAGTAACATCACGGTGTTGGAGGGCTTGGAGGCGGTTCGCAAACGCCCGGGAATGTACATCGGCGACACCTCCACCCGCGGCTTGCATCATTTAGTCTACGAGGTGGTGGACAACTCGATCGATGAAGCCCTGGCGGGCCATTGCGACTGGGTGGAAGTCACCCTGAATTTGGACGGATCGGTCACCGTTTCCGACAATGGACGCGGTATTCCCACCGATATTCATAAAACAGAAAAGAAACCGGCGGTGGAAGTGGTTCTGACCATTCTGCATGCCGGGGGCAAATTTGACAGCAATTCCTACAAGGTTTCCGGGGGTCTACACGGGGTCGGGGTCTCCTGCGTGAACGCATTGAGCGAGTGGCTGGAGGTCGAGGTGCGCCGCGACGGGGAAATCCATCACATGCGCTTCGAACGCGGGAAAACCGTAAAGAAACTGGAAGTGCTGGGGCACTGCACCAACACCGGCACCAAGATCACCTTTATGCCGGATCACCAGATTTTCGAGACCCTGCAGTTCTCCTGGGACATTTTGACCAACCGCCTGCGGGAAATGGCCTTTCTCAACCGGGGTGTGAAAGTGATTCTGCGGAAGGATGATGATTCCCGGAAAGAGGAATTCCAGTACGACGGCGGGATTTCCGAGTTTGTAAGACACTTGAATGTGAACAAGGCGCCCATTCATGACGATGTGATCTATTTCGACAAGGAAAAGGACGGCATCGGCGTGGAAGTGGCCATGCAATACACGGATGCCTACAATGAAAGCATCCTTTCCTACGCCAATAACATCAATACCCACGAAGGCGGCACCCATCTCAGCGGTTTCCGCTCCGCCCTCACCCGTACCATCAATGCCTACGGCAAAGCCAACAAGCTGATCAAGGACGATAAAACCGCGATGACCGGCGACGATATCCGCGAGGGTCTCACCGCCATCATCAGCGTCAAAGTTCCCGATCCCCAATTTGAAGGGCAGACCAAGACCAAATTGGGTAACAGCGAAATCCAGGGGATCGTGGAGAACGTGGTCAACGAAAATTTGGCCATCTATCTAGAAGAACACCCCGCCGAGTCGCGTAAATTCATCGAAAAAGCGGTAGTAGCCGCCAATGCCCGCGAAGCCGCCCGCAAGGCCCGCGAACTTACCCGCCGCAAGGGAGCCCTGGATTCCGCCTCCCTGCCCGGAAAACTGGCCGACTGCTCGGAGCGCGACCCCTCCAAATGCGAAATTTATATTGTGGAAGGTGACTCGGCGGGCGGTTCCGCCAAACAGGGGCGCGACCGCACTTTCCAGGCCATTCTTCCCCTCCGCGGGAAAGTACTGAACGTGGAAAAAGCCCGTCTGGATAAAATTCTCGGCAACAAGGAAATCCAGACCATGATCACCGCCATCGGCTGCGGAATCGGCAAGGACGATTTCAATATCGAGAAAGCCCGCTACCACCGCATCATCATCATGACCGACGCGGACGTGGACGGGCTCCACATCCGCACCCTGATTCTGACCTTCCTCTATCGGCAAATGCCCGAACTGATTCAGCGCGGCTACATTTACATCGCCCAGCCCCCCCTCTATAAAATCGTGCGCCGCAAGCGCGAAGAGTACGTTCAAAACGACGCGGCCTTAACCCGCATCCTCATGGAACTGGGTTCGGACAAAATCACCGCCCATACCGCGGACGGCAGCGAATTGCTGGATGCGGAGGCCCTGGCCAAAACCCTGGAAATTCTGCACAAGCTCGAACCCATGATCGACCTGGTGCAACGCCGCGGTGTCGATCCCGCCCTCTACCTCGCCGCCCGACGGGAAGACGGTCAGCTTCCGCTCTACGTGGTCCTGCGCGGCAGCGGCAAGGAGAAGGAAACCCGCTTTGCCTTCGACGAGGAGCAACTCCGCGCCATCAACGAAGAGCTGGAGGCCGAAGGCCGTCCCTTCCTGTACGTGGACATTCAGTCCAAAGACCGCATTCGCGAAAATTTGGACGCGCTCGCAGCTCTGGGCCTGGACTCCTCCCGTTTGGTCGGGGGTGAGGACCCGATTTTCTCTCTTCGCGAAGGGGAGGAAACCGTGGCCGAGTTGACCAACATCATGTCGCTGCTCGATCAGATTCGCGACCTGGGCAAAAAAGGCATGACCATTCAGCGCTATAAAGGACTGGGGGAAATGAATCCCATTCAGCTCTGGGAAACCACTATGGATCCCCGCTGCCGCAAACTGGTCAAGGTCGTGCTCGAAGACGCGATTAAAGCCGACCAGATTTTTACCATTTTGATGGGCGACGAAGTCAGCCCCCGCCGCGACTTCATCGAAGCCAACGCCCTCAACGTACGCAATTTAGATATTTGACCCCCGGACATCACTACACATGGATCCAGAACTTCCCCCCGCAGATCATATCGACCTCATCAATATTGAAGAGGAAATGCAACGTGACTACATCGATTATTCGATGTCCGTCATTATCGGCCGCGCCCTGCCCGATGCCCGCGACGGCCTGAAACCGGTGAACCGCCGGATCCTGTTCGCGATGAAAGAAGGCGGATGGTTGCATACCCGCCCCTTCGTCAAATGTGCCCGCGTGGTCGGGGAAGTCATGGGTAAATTCCATCCCCACGGCGACTCCGCCGTCTACGATGCCCTGGTCCGCCAGGCCCAGCTCTTCTCCATGCGCTATCCCACTATCGACAGCCAGGGAAACTTCGGTTCCATCGACGGCGACCCCCCCGCCGCCTATCGGTACACCGAGTGTCGTCTCAACCGCCTGGCCGAGGATTTGCTGGCCGACATCGACAAAAACACCGTCGATATGCGGCTCAACTTCGACGAAAAGCTGGAAGAGCCCACCGTCCTCCCCTGCCGCATCCCCCACCTGCTCGCCAACGGCAGCACCGGGATTGCCGTGGGTATGGCCACCAACATTCCTCCGCATAACCTGGACGAATTAATCGAAGGTCTGGTGCATCTCATCGAGAATCCGCACTGCTCCATCCGTGACCTCATGCAGTTCATCAAAGGACCCGACTTCCCCACCGGCGCCCTGATTCGCGGCGTGAATGAAATCGTCAAGATGTACGAAACCGGTCGCGGACTGGTTCGCATCCGGGGTCGGGCGGAAATCGAAGAGGATGCCCGCGGCAAAGAAACTATCATCATCACCGAACTTCCCTACACCGTCAACAAAGCCAATATGGTAGCTAAAATCGCCGAATTGGTGCGGGAAAAGAAGATCGAGGGGATTTCGGATGTGCGTGACGAATCTGACAAAGACGGAATCAGGGTTGTAGTGGAAATCAAGCGCAACGCCATGGGCTCCATCGTTCTGAACAATCTCTACAAGCAGACCTTCCTCGAAAACACCTTCGGCGTCATCATGCTTGCGATCGATCATGGCCGCCCAAAGGTCATGAACCTCAAGGAAATGCTCAAAGCCTTCCTCGACCACCGCTTTGAAGTGGTCACCCGCCGAACCCAGTTTGATCTGGGCAAGGCCGAGGCCCGCGCCCACATTCTGGAAGGCCTGCTCATCGCCATGGACAACATGGACGAAATCGTGCGCATCATCCGCGCCGCCTCCAACCGTGACGAGGCCCGCACCAACCTGATTGCCCGCTTCGGTTTTACCGAAATCCAGGCCAACGCCATTCTGGAAATGCGGCTGTATCAGCTCACCGGACTGGAACGCGACAAGGTCCAGGGTGAATACGACGAAATTCAGGGGCGCATCGCGTATCTGAAATCATTGTTGGCCGACCCCAAACTGATTTATGGCGTAATCAAAGACGATCTCATCGAAATGCAGCGTGTCTATGGAAATCCCAGGCGGACCGAAATTGGCGCGGATGATTCCGAAATCAATTTCGAGGACCTCATCGAAGACCGCCCCTCCGTGATCACCATTAGTCATCAGGGCTACATCAAGCGGGTTCCAGCCGACACCTACAAGGAACAGCGCCGCGGCGGACGCGGTATCCGGGCCATGAGCACCAAAGAAGAGGATTTCGTCGAAAACATCTTCTTCGCCTCCACCCACGACATTTTGTTATGCTTCACCGAGAAAGGCCGGGTGTTCTGGAAAAAGGTCTACAATATTCCCGAATCCCCGCGCGGCTCCAAAGGCAAAGCCATTGTGAACCTGCTCGATCTGCAGGAGAATGAGAAGATTGCCGCGTTCATGCGGATTCGTGAGTTCAGCGAAGACGAATACGTGGTTTTCACCACCCGCAAGGGAACCGCCAAGAAAACCAAACTGGCCGCGTTCAAGAACGTCCGGACCAACGGTATCAAAGCGATTGAAATCACCGAAGACGACTTGCTCATCAACGTCAAACTGACCCACGGCAACGATGAACTCATGATCACCACCTCCGGAGGAATGACTGTACGCTTTAACGAAAACCAGTTGCGCGACATGGGCCGGGTGGCCCGCGGTGTCCGCGGCATACGACTGCGCGAAAATCAGCAGGTGGTCAGTTGTTCTGTGGTCGAACCCGAAGAATACCTGATGGTGGTCTGCGAAAACGGCTTTGGCAAACGCTCGCCGATCAGCGAATACCGCGAAACCAAGCGCGGCGGACTCGGTGTTCGCACCATTAGGGTCAACGAGCGCAACGGCGACGTGGTCACCGCCTTCACCGTAAACGACAATCACGCGATCATGCTCATCACCGAGCGGGGCGTGGTCATCCGCATGAAAGTCGAAGACCTCCGACCCATGGGCCGCAGTACCCAGGGAGTTCGCCTGGTACGCCTGGATGAAAACGACCGCCTGGTCGCCGCCATCCCGGTCGAACGCGGGTCCGACGAGGAGGAAGAGGAAACCGTCAAACCCGAGGAAGCCCCAGGCGACGATGTCGAAGCTCCTGAGGAAGAGGTTGTGGAAGAGGATGTCGTTGACGAGGAAGAAGAAAGCAATGATGCCGAGGAGGCTTCTGAAGACGAATAAGGTGGCTGCGCCCCGCTCATGCTAGCGGGATGAGACCGTTTCCAACGGGATGCTATTCGATCAAGAAAAAGCGATTTACGGGCTTGCCCGGGAAGTGCAACCATCTCATTTCAGGAACCGTAGCGGATGGGGAGAATGAATTCCGCATCGGCCGGGGAGAAAATCTGCGGCTGATTTTTCTGAATAAAACAAACCATTTTCCCACCACATAACCATATAAAAGACACCCCTATACCCCCGCTCCGGATTTTTTTGTGACAGTATGTGGGGGAAACGATTCCGAAATTCAAAAACCTATCCTCTCCCCCCTCGGAGCCCAAGACCTCTACTCATGTCGTCCGCTGTTTTCCCTCGGGGACCGATGGAACTACGCTTTTCGTCCGCGGGTTTCCCAAATCGTAGCCCAGAGTGAGCGTGAGACAGCATTCCTGCCTGCCGGTCTGGAAGGATCTCTGTCGCTGGAAATAAATACGATCTCATCAGCATGAGTCGATTACGAGCACGATTACGATTACGAGTGACCCTGACCTCTTGTGTGTGTCAGCGGTTCAGAGTATCCTCGATCAAACCTATCCCCACTGGCGACTTCTCTGGATCGATGACGGCTCCACCGATGGCTCCCGCGAGTTGGGCCATCACCTCAGCCAACTGGATCCCCGAATCCACTTTATTTCCAGGGATCACCAGGGGATTGTCGCTTCATTGCAACAGGTGATTTCACATCATGAGATTTTAATGCAACAGGTGATATTTGGTTCGAGGGATGCGAATGGTTTCCGCG
>JAGYLC010000169.1 GCA_018401235.1 Kiritimatiellia bacterium | reverse complement strand
AACCGCCTCGGGGTGACGCTCTATCCACATATGCGGCAGTATGGCGTCAAGTTCTGCCCCCTCTTTGCCGGGTAGCTCACGGATGACATCGGCGAGGTAGGCCTGAGCGTTTATCCGGTTCGCCCAGCAGCTTCCGAGCAGGGTCATGAGCGTAGCCGCGGACTCCCCGCCGGTTTCACTGCCGAGGAATAACCAGTTCTTCCGTCCGATCGCCACCCGCCGGACGGCTCTTTCAGCCGGGTTGTTATCAATGGGCAGTCTTTCGTCATCCAGATACGCCGAGAGCCCCTTACGGTGCGCCAGCGCGTAATAGACCTTGAGCCGGAGTGAAGCGAGCGGAGCGTTTGGACTGCGGTCGCCCCGCTAATGCGGGACTGCCGCCTTGGTGCGCGATAGCGCCTTTGGAGTGCGGTCGCTTTAGCTGCCGCCTTGTACGCAGTGCTTGGGGCGACGCAAAGGCGGTACCTGAAGGTCCCGCACTCCGAAGGCTCGCTGCGCTCGCAAAGGCGGTACCTGAAGGTCCCGCACTCCGAAGGCTCGCTGCGCTCGCAAAGGCGGCACCTGAAGGTACGCGCAGTCCGAAGGCTCGCTGCGCTCGCAAGCCATTAACAAGCCAAAATAGGATTTAGCTCATTATGGGATTGCCGAAGCGGAACGGGAGGGGCATAATGACGGGCGAAAGAGGCGGGGAAGCATCCGCATCCCAACACCTGAGGAAACGAATGTTCAGATCGAAAACCAAACCCAAAAATCAGGAACAATGTATCGTGAAAAATGAAATCTGTCACACGAATCGGAATTCTTTTAACTCCACCGTTGCGGGATGCTGTCTTTTCTCCGTGCTCAATCAGGCCCGCTTTCAGGGTCGGCCGCTCAGCTTCGAAGAAAAACAGGGATTTGCAAACCTCGCGTTTGCGGGAGGACGCGACACCGTGATCGCCACCGTCACCCGCATCTTCGCCGAGGCGGCCACCGATCCGGAACTGCTCCCGGCCATCCGCGCCACTCCGGACTTGGCCGTCAGCGCGGTGGAGGAAATCGTGCGCATCACCACTCCGCTCACCGCCATCAGCCGCACCGGCCCCCGCGACACCGCCGTGCAAAAGGCCGGTGGACGTATCGGACTCTGCTGGGCCTCCGCCAACCGCGAAGATCGCTTCTTTCCCGAGCCCGACCGTTTTCAAGCCGCCCGAAATCCCAACCCGCACGTCGGCTTCGGCTTCGGCCCCCACAACTGCCTCGGCGCCACCCACGCCCGCCTATTGCTGCGCACCCTGGTCCGGGTATTGGCGGAACAAGAGGTCACCCTGCGCATCCAAACACAAGAGCCCCAATGTGAAAACCACGGTGGGATCACCCGAGTAAACGGATTTCAAAATTTGCTGGTGGATATGATGCCGATTTCGCATCCATGCGGTGGTTCGGTTATTGAAAAACAGGAAAACGGTTCAGAAGAACCAGAAGATCAGCCATAGCAGGCGGATGCCTAAGCCGGACGGGTCACTTTCACAAAATCGCTGATTTTGTTTTCGATCTCCTGCCATTCGGCAGCGGGATCGGAACCTTCCACGATGCCGGCGCCGGAATAGACATTCACGTCGGCTCCCCGCACCAGCCCGGAGCGGATGGCCACGGCAAACTCGGCATCCTCCAGCCCGAAACTCCCCACGGGTGCCGCGTACCAACCGCGCGAAAACGGCTCCAATCGCGGAATTTCCTGCAGGGCGTTTGAGCGGGGCGATCCGCCCACCGCCGGCGTGGGATGGAGGGCCTTCAAGAGCTCCGCATCTGTCACACCCGGCCTCAACGTGGCGGTGATGCGGCTGAGCAGGTGCTGCTTGCGCTCCAGTTTCAGCAGGCCGGGCCGCTCCTCCGACTCCAGGTGTTCGCTCAACAAATGAAGCTGACGAAGCACATCGCGGCGCACCAGTTCCTGCTCGTGTCTGTCTTTGGCGGTGTTCAGGAGCTCCTCGGACAGTTCCGCATCGCGCACCGGATCGTCATCGCGCGACCGTGTCCCCGCCAACGCTTCCGTCCGGAGATTCCGTCCCTCGCGATGATACAGACATTCCGGGGTGGTGCCCATGAAGGCCGCGGCGGGATCGGCCTGCAGCAAAAAATGATAACAATTCGACGTGACGGGAGTCAGCACCGCCAGAATGCGGGCCGCGGTGACGGGTTCCGCGAAACGGTACACGGCTTTTCGGGCCAGCACCACCTTGTCCAGCAGACCCGAACGGATCAGATCCAACGCCGCCCGCACATTGCCTTCCCAGTCCGCCGGGCCGGGGAAATCCGTGCGGGAGAGGATGGGCGGGAGCGGGGGCAGGGCCTCAGGAGCGGGCTGAAGTGAGGACAATTCCTGTAGCAGTGTGTCCAACTCCAACTGCACATGTCGCTGAAAAAAGAGATTGCACACCAGGCGGCTTTCCCCGGCTTCGCTGAGCAGTTCAAAGCGCGGAATCCAAAAGCGGGAACGTCCCAGACGGGGCCAGGGGGCTTCATCCACGGAGCGGGAACTGAAGGAAAAGCCCCCGAAATACCGGGGAGTTCCCTCCCGGAAGGCCTGCAAAACCGAACGCCCACGGTCGAAAAGCCCGCCGGGCTCCTCCACCGTGTCGCCCGTCAACAGATGCGCCATGCCCACACCCGCCCGACAGCGGTCCGTCCCGCGCGGGGCCCACAGCATCTGTTCCGGATGCGCTTGAGCGCAGAGCCACACCGTGGGGTTTGTGTGCGCCAGGGACACTTCCAGCCGAAGCCCCAGGGTTTGAAGATGTTCCGGGGCGTTCCGCCAACGTTGGAAGGCCTCCTGAATCTTGCGTTCCAACGCCAGTGTGGCCTCCCGCCAGGTGCCGGATGCCAGAGTTTTCACGCCGCGGCCTCCGGTTTGACCCCGATATACAGCGTGGCAACCCCGAAGGTCATGGGCTCCGCCTTCACCTGCTCGAAACCCGCCTCGCGCATCAGCGCGCAGAAGGCCTCGCCGCAGGGAAAGGTCTCCACGGTTTTGTTCAGATAGTTGTAGGCGTAGCTGTCCCCGCTCACCAGTCCACCCAGTTTGGGCAGAATATGACGGAAATAGAAGAGGTATCCCTTGCGTACGAGCTTGTTTTCCGGCAGGGAGCACTCGAGAATCAGCAGCTTGCCGCCGGGCACCAGGGCCCGCTTCATATCCGCCAGGGCCGTGGGCACATCGAGCACATTGCGGATGCCGAAACTGATGGTGACCACATCCGCACTGTTGTCCGGCTGTGGCGATTGCATGGCGTCGCCCGTATGCAGACTCACCACATCCCCCAGTCCTTTTTTGCCGATTTTCTCCCGCCCCAACGCCAGCATGCCCTCGGAAAGATCGTAGCCCTTCGCCTCCCGAATCTTCGCCTTCCCGTCCAGCAGGAACAAAATCTGATCCGCCGTCCCCGTGGCCAGGTCCACCAGCAAAAGTTCTCTGTCCGTCGGCAAATGCTTCCGAAGCCGCTTGCGCCATGCCACGTCGCGGCCAAAGGAGAGGGAACGGTTCAACACGTCATAACGGTGCGCGATGCGGTCGAACATAAACCAGACCTCTTTGCGGCTGGGCGGACTGATTTCGGGGGAAGCGGTGCTTGAAGATTGCATGGGCGGACATTCTACCGTAAATCATCCGTTATGCAACCTTCTATCAGCGTTCGAACCGTAACGGATTTATGCTGTGAGTTGCCGGAAACCGCCCCGCTTTGGGTGGTGGACGTGACCCGCCAGCGCCTGCTGTGGCTG
>JAGYLC010000168.1 GCA_018401235.1 Kiritimatiellia bacterium | reverse complement strand
ACCGCCCGGGTTTATGTCAAAAACCGGGAACTTCAGCCCGACACCCCCGACACCTTCCGACTCGGATTTGCTCCCGACAGCTATGAGGCCCTGCTCAAACAGGCCCAGCAATGGGGCTTCAGCGAACAGGAACTCACCGACAGCGGCTTGTTTATCGTTCGGGATAATCCCCGGGACGGTGAAAACCTTTTCGACCGCTTCCGCAATCGACTGATGTTCCCCATTCTGGACGAGCAGGGCCGGGTCATCGGTTTCAGCGGACGAGTCATCCCCCCCGGCGAAGCCAAAGCCAAGTATCTCAACAGCCCCGAAACCCTGCTGTTCAAAAAATCGCGGGTCCTCTATGGAATCGACAAAGCCCGCAAACGCATGACCGAAATGCGGCGGGCCGTGCTCTGCGAAGGACAGCTCGACGTCATCCGCTGCCATGAAAGCGGAATCACCGAAGCGGTGGCCGCCCAGGGAACCGCCGTGACCGACACCCATGCGCAAATCCTCAAACGCTACTCGGACGAGGTGATTCTGCTCCTGGACGCCGACGCGGCCGGAATCAAAGCCGCCCTGCGCAGCGCCGATGTGCTGCTCGCCTGCGGCATCAGCACCCGGGTCGCCTCCCTCCCCCCCGGTGAGGATCCCGACGATGTGGTCCGCAAATACGGTCCCAAACGACTCTGCGAGCTGGTCGAATCCGCCGAACCCTTTGTGGTGTTTCAGGTAAAAACCCTGGTGGGCCAGGAAGAAGAAATCACCGAAACCAGCCGACTCCGGGTGGCCCGACAGGTGATGGGCAGCATCGCTAAGGTCAAAGAAGCCGTCCACCGCGAGGAACTCATCCGCCAGGCCGCGGGCGCACTCGGCATGAGGGAAGAAACCCTGCGACAAGACCTCCAATCCACCGCCGCCCTCCAGGCCGAACTTCCCCGACCCCGCACCCGCGCCCCCACCCGCAACCCCTGGTCACCCACCGTCGCCCCTACCGGAAAAAGGGAGGATATCATTCCCCCCTCGGAAAAACTACTCATCGAACTCCTCCTCAGCCACCCCGAAGGCCTGACCACCGCCCAGCAGTATGTGCACTGTGATCATCTCGGCCATAACGAAGCGAAGGACCTGCTCGCCGCCTTGTACGAAGTGGCCGCCACCACCCGCGAAGCCATTCTCGACCTCTGCAGGGACCACCCCATGGGCGAGAAACTGATTGCCCTGGATCAGCGCAGCACCCTGCAATTCGGATCAGAACTCGGCACCCCCGAAGAGGCCCTCCAGGAAATCATCATGATTCTCCGCCGCGAATCCCTCACCCGCAGCCGCAAAACCCTTCACGACAAAAGCCGCACCCTCACCTCCCGCGAAGAAAAAGGCGAACTCGAGACCGAGATCTGGAAAATTTCCATGCACGAACGCCAACTCAAAGAATACGCTGTCCTCCGCGAATGGCCCAAAGCCCGCCTCCTCCTCGACCTGATCGACGGACAGATGTGAGTGCGGAGATACGTGAAGTATTCGGTTGAGTTTTGAGCGAGTCTCCTACAAAACAGAGCTTCATGCAAAAACTCACGCTCCAACAGCTATCCTCCCTTTTGTTTCGCGCCTGTGACGACCTCCGGGGCAACATGGACGCCTCCGAGTACAAGGAGTATATTTTCGGCATGCTGTTTCTGAAGCGGATGTCGGATTTGTTCGATCAGGAGCGCGCCCGCTTGGCGAAAGAACTGAAGGATCGCGGCATGTCGCCGGAGGTGATTGCCGCCCAGCTTGAAAATCCGGACAAATACACCTTTTTTGTCCCTTTGGAGGCCCGCTGGAATCCAAAAGGACCGGATGCCGCCCCGCTGATACGCGAACGGCAGACAGGCGGTCGCGTGGAGAAAGAGGTGATCGGGGTCGCCCACCAGAAAACCAACGTGGGCTCCTATCTCAACAAAGCCCTGGAGGCCCTGGAGGATGCCAACATCGATGCCCTCCAGGACGTGCTGAAGCATATCAACTTCAACCGCAAAATCGGTCAGCGCACTCTCGACGATGATATTCTGTCCGATTTCATTCAGAACTTTGAAAAAATCCCCCTGCGCGATGAAAACTTTGAATTCCCCGACCTCCTGGGTGCCGCCTACGAATACCTGATCAAATTCTTCGCCGATTCCGCGGGCAAAAAGGCGGGCGAGTTCTATACCCCGTCCGAAGTGGTGCGGGTGCTGGTGGAAATCACCGAACCCCGACCCGGCATGAGCGTCTACGATCCCACCTGCGGCTCCGGCGGCATGCTCATCCAGACCCGCGATTACATCCAGGAATGCGGTGGCAATCCGCGTGACCTCGATCTGGCCGGACAGGAATCCATCGGCACCACCTGGTCCATTTGCAAAATGAACATGCTGCTGCACAACATCCACCACGCCGACATCCGGCAGGAGGACACCCTGCGCCATCCCCAGCACAAGGCGGACAGCAACGAACTGAAACGCTTCGACCGGGTGCTGGCCAATCCCCCCTTCAGTCAAAACTACATCAAAAAAGACATGGATTACCCCGGCCGCTTTTCGGTGTGGATGCCGGAGAAGGGCAAAAAGGCCGATCTCATGTTCGTGCAGCACATGCTGGCGGTGCTCAAGGCCGACGGCAAACTGGCCACCGTCATGCCGCACGGAGTGCTGTTCCGGGGCGGAGAGGAACGCGAGGCCCGACGCCACTTCATCGAACGCGGAGTGCTGGAGGCGGTTATCGGCCTGCCCGGCGGACTCTTCTACGGCACCGGCATTCCCGCCTGTGTGCTGGTGATGAACAAACAGGGGGCGGCGGAACGGGATCATGTGGTGTTCATCAACGCCGACCGCGACTACCGCGAAGGCAAAGCCCAGAACTTCCTCCGCGCCGAGGACATCTCCCGCATCGTGCACGCCTACCGACACCTGACCGAGGGCACCGTCAACGAAATCCCCGCCTACGCCCGCCGGGTGCCGGTGAGCGAGATCAAAGCGGAAGAATTCAACTGCAACATCCGCCGCTTTGTCGACAACGCCCCTCCCCCGGAACCCCACGACGTGCGCGCCCATTTGCAGGGCGGGGTACCGCGAAGCGAGGTCGACGCCCTCCACCGCCACTGGAGCACCTACCCCGGCCTGCGTGCCCGACTCTTCCGGGAACGGGACGACGATCCCCGCTACCTCGACTTCGCCGAAGCCGTGACCGACCGGCGCAGCCTGGCGGATCTGGTGAAACAGGACGACAGCGTCGCCACCGCGCATCAACGCTTTCTCGACACCCTGGACCAGTGGTGGACCCTGCATCAACCCCGAATCGAAGCCCTCGCCCCCGCCGGGGACGAGGCGGGCAACGTCTACGAACTCCGCCGCGCCCTGCTGACCTCCATCGAAGCCACCTTCGCCGCGCCGAGCCTGACCGACGAGGCGGAAACACCGGAGGCCCTCCCTCTTGTCGCCGAACCCGAGGCGGTGTACGGAAGCCCCGAGGTGCCGCCATTGCTGGATGCCCACCAGATCCGCGGCGGACTGGCGCGTTATTTTGAGATCTTCAAACCCGAATTCAAATCCATCGCCTTCAGTGGATGGGGACCCGAACTGATCCCCGACGACGGCATTCTGCAAAGCCAATTTCCCGAGGTGCTGGCGGAAATGGAGAACAAACGCACCCGCCTGTCCGAACTCGGGGCCCTGTTCAGTGCCGCCGATGAAGAGGACTACGAAGACGAAGAAGAGTCAGGCGTCCTGCCCTCCGAACAGGTCAAGACCCTCAAAGCGGAACTCAAAGAACTCAACAGCGAATGGAAAAACGCGCTCAAGGAA
>JAGYLC010000167.1 GCA_018401235.1 Kiritimatiellia bacterium | reverse complement strand
CAGCGTGCCGGCTGCTGGTTCCACAGCCAAGATCAGCACCGGTGGACAGGTTGCGCTGAACCTCAGCAGCGGGGTGACGGTTGCGGGTGGAAATCGCCTGAACATCAGCAGCGGCAGTCTGACGGCAATCACCCAGAGCGGAAACCTGCCTCTGAACCTGTTGAACAGCACCCAGATCGCGACCGAAGGTGTCCACATTCTCGGTGGCGGCGGGGTCTTGGATCTGCGGGTTGCTGCCGGCAACCTGAATATGGTCGCAGAGGCCTGGATCCGCAATCTTGGCGGCGGGGGCATGAATATTCAGGTTGTGAACGGAGCGCTGTCCATGCTGGCCTCCAGCCGGATCCACAATGAAAACGGTGCCTTGACCCTCATCGTTCGCAATGACCTTACCGTGGGCAGGATTATCAGCCGGGGAAGCTCGACCACGCTGACCTCCACGCAGGGCAGTCTCCTCCGGGCCTCCGGTTCCAGCGGTGCCGATTTGGAGCTGCGCTCGTACATTCACCATGTGCCTGTCATCAATTTTGCCACCAGTGCCAATCTCTGGCTGGGAGTGGACCTCGCAACCATCAATGATAACCTCCGCACCCGGGTGAGCGATCAACCCTATCTATATCTTCCTTAATCTCCTATATGGAATCCTATGAAAACACGTAATTTCTCTTTAAAACTCTCCATTTGTTCAGTTCTGCTGGTCGGCCTGGCCTCCGCAGGGGGCGACACCGGCTGGTGGTTTGGCGGCGGGGCTCTGTACCGCGGCGGCGCGACGTACAGCCTGGAGGGAAGTTCCATTCTGCAGGAACAGGGACGCAGCGCGGTGCAGACCGGTGTCAGCAGTCCTCTCGGGGAGGTCGGTTCCGCCGGGTCGCCGGCCAACCGCACCTATGATGACGGCTTTGTGAGGGTCGATCCCGCCACTGCGAACAGCCCCGGCCTGATCACCCCCAACCTGACTACCGACTGGGGCTACCAGAATAACAGTCAGCGCTCCGGTCGCGACCTCACCTTCACCCGCACCGGCCCCCAGGGGCTGACCCGTGTCGGGGAGGAGAGCCGCAGCCTCAGCGAAGATGAAAGCATCGGTGCCGCCGGGGTGGAACTGCTGGCGGGCAAACCTCTCCGCATCCGTGAAGACAGCCGCTGGGACCTGGTCATCGGCCTGCGCATCTTTGTCCCCGGTTCCCAAACCGTCAGTGGTGTCGCCCGCACCGAAGACTTCCGGGGACAGATTATTCAGATCGTAGACACCTACCGTCTCGATGATATTCAGACCATCGGGCCCACCGTGACCCCGGATCCACCCTCCGCGCCCTTCATCGGCACCCCCGGAAGCACCATCGTCAGAAACGCCATTCCCAACATTCCCGCCAACCGGAATGTGCGGACCCTGGCCGCTGGCGACTGGCAGGCGGAAACCCAGGTGCAGGCCGACATCGATGCCATGCACTACGAACTCCGCCTGGGCGCGCAATGGAGCCGTCAGCTCGGAGAGCAGTGGAGCCTGACTCTTCAGCCCGCCATCTCCGCCCATATTCTGGACGTGGACATCACCCGCCGGGAAACCGTGGTGGCCCGCTATGCCGACGGGAGCAGCGAAAGCCTTTTCAGCTTCAGCGAAGACAAAAGCAGCACCGAAGTGCTCTTCGGAGCAGGCTTGCAGGCCGGTGTCAGCCGCACACTCAACGACCGCTGGGATTTGGACCTCAGCGTCGGGTACGATTACGTGTCGGAGGCCAGCATTAGCATCGGCCCAAACACCGTGAAGATGGACCTCAGCGGCTACACGGTCGGACTGGCTGTCCGCCGCGGATTCGGAGGGGCGGAATAATCCCGGAGACCCTAATGAAAACGATCCTGCGCCATCTGATGATCCTGAGTCTCGCCCTGCCGCTTCTGCCGGTCGCGGCGCAGACGGCGCAGGGACTGGGCCAAAATATCCGCGCGGTGACCACCACCCCTCAGGGCATCGTGGCCATCACCGAAGATGCCAAAGTGCTGTTCTCCACCGATCAGTGGATGAACTTCACCGAAATTTTTGACCTGCGGTTCGAAACCGCTGACGACTTTGTGGATCTCCATGCCATTGCCTCAAACGGAAGCAGGGTGGTTGTTGGTGGAACGGACAGTTTGCTCTATACCGCCGACCTGTCCGTCAGTTCGTCGAACTGGACCCCGAAAACACCGACATCGGATGTTTTGTTCGGCGATGTGAGGGGCTTGGCCGCTTCGGCGACCGGCACCTGGATCGCCGTGGGGGACGGAGGCATCCTGCGGTCGGGAGACGGCATGGCGTGGTTGGATGATTTGAGCAACTCGGATCTTTTCCATGCCGTCACCTGGGTCAGCGCAAACACCTGGGTCGCCGCCGGAGCTGACGGGATCTGGTGGTCGACGGATGACGGCTTAAATTGGACGGATACCGAAACCGCAGGAAGCTACACCGCCGTCGCCTCTGACGGAACCGGCAATGTGCTGGCCGTGGGTGAAATGGGCACCCTCGTCCGATCAACCGACAATGGAGAAACCTTTACCGCTCTGACAGGCAATGGCACCGATTACCGCTCAGTGGCTGCAACAGGTGCGAACACCTGGGTCGTCGGCGGCGTGGACCGAACCTTGTTGTCTCTGGATGATCAAGGGGTTCTCTCGCAGGCGTCGTTCATCGGATATGAAGAAGCCTCTCTGGACGAAGCACTTGGCCTCGTGGTGCTGGCGGACGGCACCGTGCTCATCGCCGGGGTAGACGCGATTCCCGCTCCGGAAATTGATGCCACAGACGACCCCTCGAATCCGGTGGAGGTGACCCTCGCGCAATCTGCGGGCAATACGATGTGGTATACGACCGATGGAAGTGATCCACGTGCCTCCGCAACCCGGCAGGACTACAGTGAACCTTTCACGGTGACCGGAAACGTCACCGTACGGTCCGTTGCAGAACTCAATGGCATACACAGCGCAGCCGTGCAGCGGGAAATCCAGGCCGGGGAAGAACTGGAGCCCTTTTCGATCACGATCCAGGTTGCAGGCGGCGAAGTGGTGTTGACCCAGGACGTGGCGACGAACGGATACACCTTCGGGCTGGAATATGCCACCGATTTAGCGGCCACTCCCCAGGAGTGGAGTGCCGAGAACCATGCCGATCAGGAGGGAACGGGCGGTGAATTGACCTGGACGCTCTCGCCGGTCCCGGCGACTCCCCGATTTTGGCGGGTGGTTGTTATCGATGAATAAATCGCACTTTGACAACCTCACGACCACCGTTACGTTCCTCACGTTTGCGTAAAACAATACGGGTTCGGTGTCATAATCCAGGAACGGGTCCTGGTCGATGGGCTCGTAGACCCACTCCCCGCCCGGTGGGTCGGTGCCACTTTGCAGTTGGGGGTCCACACGGACTACCTGTTGCCAGAGCCCTGGGCATTTGAGCATCTTCTCGATGACATCCCGTTCGTCAATGAGGGAGACGATGCGCATCTCGCGCTGGCAGGTGGGGCAGATCATGGGATCAGGCCCCCAGACCTTTCCCGATCTGCTTCGCAATCGGGATCTTTGACTTGATGAGGTCCCGCCATTTCTTGGATGGGATGCGCCGGGGCTGATGTTTGGACACGTCGATGACCTCCACGCCTTCCTTCAGGTCTTCGGCCTCTTTCTCCTCCTCGGCGCGCTTCCGTCGTTGCCCTCTCATCTTATTGGAGTACCAGCCGTAGTAGCGCACGAGTTGAAAGCTCTTATCCGGGATGTGTTGGGTGATGGCGGCGATAAAGTCACAGGGGGTGAAGATCTGAAAGTTTCGGTGAATCTTGGGGTTCATGCCGGAGCGGTAGATCACGGTGCCGTCCTTGTTGACGGCGTTGGGCGGCTTGAACTCCATCTTCTCGGTCGAAAAGGGGTTGCGGATGATATATCGGGCGACGCGTTCGAGATCCTCGCGTTCTTCGGGCTGAATGCGG
>JAGYLC010000166.1 GCA_018401235.1 Kiritimatiellia bacterium | reverse complement strand
TCCGCACCCCGAGGCGAGCTCCGAGTTTGGTTTATTCGATGAACATCCATTTGGATTTGCGATGAACTTTTGTAAAATTCGTCCTCAAATTGAGGTCTGGAGCCCCATCCGCATGGCTTCGACCAGGCTTCGATAGTAGCCGTCGCTTTGGAGCAATTGCGCGTGGGTGCCTTGTTCAAGCAAGCGTCCGTGGCGCAGGACCAGGATGAGATCGGCGTGTTGAATGGTGGAGAGCCGATGGGCGATGGCAAGGCAGGTGCGTCCATGTCGGACTTCATCCAGTCCCCGCTGGATCATCTGCTCGGTTTCGGAGTCCACACTGGCGGTGGCTTCGTCCAGCATCAACAGCACTTCCGGATCCTGAAGAAGAATCCGGGCCAGGGCAATCAGTTGTTTTTGGCCGGTGGACAAGCGATACCCCCCTTCCCCGAGATCGGTTTGATAGCCGTCCGCCAGTTTTTCAATGAAACCGTGCGCGTTCACCCGCCGGGCCGCGCGCTCAATGGCGATTGGATCCGCCCCGGGCCGTCCCAGTCCTATATTGTCCGCAACCGTGCCTGAAAACAGCATGGGATCCTGTTGCACCAGTCCCAAGTGACGGCGGAGATCCTCGCGGGTGAAGTCCTGCAACTTCACTCCATCCAATTCGATGGCGCCCTGTTGCGGATCGTAAAATCGGCACAGCAAACTGAACAAGGTGGATTTACCCGCGCCGGTGGCTCCCACCACCGCCACGAATTGTCCGGGCTGAATGTGGAAATCCATCTTTCGCAGAACCGGATTGTCCACTTCGTAAGCAAATTCCACGTCCCGAAATCGAATGTCGCCTTTCACATGACTCAG
This sequence comes from Kiritimatiellia bacterium, assembly GCA_018401235.1. GTDB lineage: Bacteria > Verrucomicrobiota > Kiritimatiellia > SS1-B-03-39 > UBA6053 > UBA6053. Next base: position 3,122 of record JAGYLC010000166.1, on the reverse strand, counting down.
GATCACGGGGTGTTCCGGGTCCGGGGATACGTCCTCTTCGTCGAGCAGATCGAATACCCGTTCCGCCGAGGCCAAACCTCCCTGCAATTGCTGGGATTGCTCGGCCAGTTCCTCCAGGGGACGGAAGAAATACCGGATGTAATACAGGAACGCCACCAGACTGCCCACTTGCTCCGGGGCCCAGATGCCGCAGGACAGCACCAACACCACCGTGGCCAGGGCCCGGGTGATTTCCAGTATCGGAAAATGCCAGGTACTCCAATCCGCCACCGTCGCGCGGGCGGCCCGCACCGCGTCGCTCTGCGAATGCAGCCGTTCCCGCATGGGCTCACGTTGATTGAATACCCGCAAAGTGAACAGCCCGCTCAAGGTTTCCTGGGTACTGCTGTTGAGAGCCGACACCGCCGTCCGGGTACTCCGCTGCGCCTTGCGACTGTTTCGCGTCACCCAGTACAGCAACCCTCCCAGAATCGGAAACACTCCGTACAAAGCCAGCGCCAGCCGCCATTCCAATATCCAGATGAACACCATCGCTCCGACCAGCAACAGCAGATTGGCCAGTAATCCAATCAGACCGTTGCGGATCAATTCCTGCAGCGCATCGAGATCGCTCGTAGCACGGGTCATCAGGCGACCCACCTGAAGCTGATCGATACGGTGCATGGGCAGGGACAGCACTTTCCGGAATACCGTCACCCGCAGATCCCGCAGTACCTGCTGCCCCACCCAGGTCATCAAGTAGGCATGGGAAACGCGAAACACAAACATGCCGCCGGCCAGCGCGAACAGCCACATGCACAGTTCCCGAAGCCCCTGCAATCGCGCCTGCTCGCCCAGACTCTCCGCATCGGACAGCAAAAAAGCATCAATCGCTCGTTTAACGATCAGAGGAAAGGCGTTGGTGCTGATCACCTGTAGGATCAACAGAACCAGCCCCGCTCCCAGCCATCGCCGATAGGGTTTGGCGAAAGCCCACAAGCATCGCAGGTAGTGGCGGTCCCGAATTTGGGAGGCTTCAGTCATCGTCCACCTCCAATTGCGCCTGCAAGCGCTGACGTTTGGCCAGATCCGCGAAATCGCCTCCCAATTCCAACAGTTCCTCCGGAGTCCCGGACTCCACAATTCGTCCCTCGCGGAGCACCAGCACCTGATCACAATGTCGCAACGCCGCGTAGCGGTGACTGACCATTAACAGCGTGCGCCCGCGCACTTCCGGCAGCAGCCGCTCCAGAATCAGCGCCTCGGTGGAGGTGTCGACCGCGGAAAGACTGTCGTCCATCAGCAAAACCGAAGGATTGGCAATGAGCGCCCGGGCGATGGCGCAGCGTTGACGCTGTCCCCCCGAAAGCGTCACCCCCTTTTCCCCGATGCGGGTTTGCAATCCCAACGGCAATTGAGGCAAATCCTGATCCAATGCCGAGAGGTAGAGGGCGCGTTGCAGTTCGTCATCGCTCACATCCGGATCGGCCAGCAAGAGATTTTCCTCCAGGGTCATGGAGAACAGCACCGGTTCCTGGGGGGCAATGCGGCAATTGCGATAGAGGGTTTCCAGTGACACTTCCCGGACATCGCGTCCATTGATCAGGATGCGTCCGCTCTCCGGATTTTTTCGGCGCAGCAGCAATTGCAGCAGCAGGGTTTTGCCACTGCCGGTGGGGCCGGTAATTCCCAGCATCCCGCCCGGTTGCACCGTAAAGGAAATGTCGTGCAATACCCGTCGGCCCTCCAATTGCAGGCTCACATGCTCCAGCCGAATTTCCCCTATGCCCTCCGGCAACTCGTTTTCGACCTTATCGTCATCCACGACCTGAGGCGTCGCGTCCATAATTTCCTGCAAACGCCCCAGACTGGCCCGCCCTCGCAGAATCAAACTCAGGGTCCAGGCCACCGACAGAGAGGGCCATTGCAGAATCATCAGATATTGTTGAAACTCCACCAGCATTCCCAAAGGAATTTCGCCGCGAATGACTTGTCGGCCTCCCACCCACAGCAACAGCACATTCCCGATCACAAAGCCGACATGGATCACCGGCCAGGCCAGAATCTCAATTCGGCTCAGGGCCAAATTCCGATGGATGAATTCCTGATTGAGATCCCGGAAGCGATCCAGGCGAAGTGATTCCAAACCAAGCCCCCGCAGGATGCGAAGTCCTCCGAACGATTCCTGACAATAGGTGGTCAATACGCCCAACTGCTCCTGCACCCCGAGGTGGCGAAACCGGATAGAGCGCATCATCACGAATCCAATCACGACCAGAAACGGCAACAACAAACTCAGCACCAGCGCCAGCGCGGATGAGCGTTGGAACATAAACGTGAACGCGATGCCAAGGGTCAACATAGCCCGGACCAGACTGTGTCCGCCTTGGGCAAGCATTTCGGCCACCGCGTTCACATCGGATTGCAGGCGGCTCATCAGTTCCCCCACCCGCTGATCATGAATCTGGTTCTCATCCAGACTCAGCAGATGACGGTGCAGGCGTACACGCACATGATGACTGATGCGGGGCGCCCAGCGCATCGGCACCTGCCGCATCCATTTACTGAACACAGCGGCCACTAGAGCCAGACCAAAATACATCCCCGCCTCTTTGATCAATACCCGAATCGGCATTTCCCCCGCAACCAAGTCGTCCACAATTGACCCCAGCATCCGCGGCAGCCACAACCCCAGCACCGTCGCCGCCACCGCAAACAACAGCGACCCCGCCAATACCGACAGAGTCAAGGTCTCGCGCAAAGGACGCAGTTTAGAAGGTAAAACGGATTCAGACATGTAAAGGCGCAACTTGCACCAAAAACCCGGAATTGTAAAGTGAAGGGTATATGTAGATCATAACCGGATCATTTTGCGGAGAGGATAGACCTCCATTTGAAGGTGAAATTCCAAAGAGGGTATCACCATAGAATTGCTACTGAAATCGGGGGAAATCGGAAACGGGATTCCGGAATGGATGCCAACGGCATCTGGTCCTCCAGCCAGGGGCACCGCCCTGACGAGTATACACATTTTGCTGAGTCATTTCGGGCGTAGGTCCGCACATATCTGATTAAAAAATTGAAGTAGAATCCGTTTTTTGCCGCAAAAGAGCGAAAGATTTCAACCCCTATACCCCCGTTCT
>JAGYLC010000165.1 GCA_018401235.1 Kiritimatiellia bacterium | reverse complement strand
TGGTAGGTGTTCTTGTCCACCCGGGAAATGGTGAAATGCGCCCCCAGCTTGTCCGCCACCAGACAGGACATGATGTTGTTCTCATCGTCTCCGGTCACCGCCACAAACGCGGTTTGACCGTTAATGCCCAGTTCCCGCATGATCTCCTGGTCCAGCGAACTTCCATGCAGAATCAGGGCTCGATCCAGCTCCTCCGAGCAATACTCCGCCCGCGCTTCGTCCGCCTCGAGCAAGGTCACCGAAAAACCCGAGTCTTTCTCGAGTCGACGCGCCAATTGCATTCCCAACTGGCCGCCCCCGGCGATCACCACCCGCGAATACCCGCTTTCACTCGGCAATAGAAATTTCAAAAAAGCGCGAACCTGTTCCGGTTCCCCCACCAGATACACCATGTCCCCAATCGAGAAGTGGGTTTCCCCCCGGGTAATTTTCAGTTTTCCCAAGCGAGTGTAGGCCACAAAGCGAATGGTGGACAAAATATCATGATGCGGACTGTCTTTCAATGGACCCGAAAGCAGCGGACAATCCGTGGGAATCTGCACCCCCACGCACAGCACCCGGTCCTCCAGCAATCCCACCGCCTCCTGGGCGCCGGGAATTCGCAAAATATTGAACAATTCCTTGGCGCATTCGTGCTGCTGGTTGATGACCAGATCAATTCCCAGTTGACGAAGATCAAAATGTCCGCCGGTTTCCGAATAGGCTTTATTGGCCACCCGCGCCACCTTGCGGGGCACGCCCGCGATATGGGCGAGGGAACAGGCGAGAATATTCACCGATTCCTGATCCGTCACCGCCACCACCAAATCCGTTTGGGTAATGCCCGCGTCTTCCAGCACCCGCGGATCCGTCGCGTCGCCCTGCACCGTCAACAGGTCGTATTGGGCCTCCACCTGTTCGAGGGCCTGGGCACTCTGGTCCACCAGTACCACATCGTGTTGTTCCCCGCAAAGCCGTGCCGCCAGCATACGTCCGGAGGTGCCCGCGCCTAAAAGAAGTATTCGCATAAGAGGTCTGCCCGTATCGAAAGGGGAAAAGTGGCGGAGAGGAAGGGATTCGAACCCTCGGTACACAAATAAGCGTACGCCGGATTAGCAATCCGGTGCCTTCGACCACTCAGCCACCTCTCCGCGAAAAAGGTCGTCTCGTCAAAGTTAGGCTCCCTATATCCAAGCAACCCGCCCTTTGGCAAGCGCGGAGTGAAAGGAATTCCGGACCTTTCGTCTCCGGGCTTGACCCCCGCGGAAGGCGGGGGTATCGGGAGAATCATGAATTCCTCCCGCCCCAATATTCTGTTTTGATGAGTGATGAACACCGCCCGGACGTCACCGGATACGAGGGAAACTCCATCGTGCGCACCCCCACTCTGGATTGGCTGGCCGAAACCGGGACGGTGTTCCGCAACGCGTACGCCCCCTCCCCGATTTGCATTCCCTGCCGACAATCCTTGGCCTGCGGACAGTTCCCCCGCACCTGCGGGGTTGAAACCTTCGGTCAGGATCTCCCCCCCTTCTCCATGACCTTTGCCCTGCGCTTCAGCCAATACGCCTACCGCACCGCCTGCGTGGGCAAACTCCATCATGGCGGGCCGGATCAAATGCAGGGGTGGACCGACCGTATCGCCGGGGACACCTCGCTGATGCCCCATCACATCCGCGGACGCAACCGGGAAGCCTTCGACTCGCTTCCCGAACCCGAGGACGGGTGCGGTAAATGGTCGGACGCGAAAGAGTGCATCCGCGCCGGTTATATGCCGGAACGGAGCGAGCAAAACCGAACCCAAGGGGCCCTGTCCCTCATTCAGTCGACCTTTATCAGCGGCAACTACGACCGTCCCGACTCCCATCGGCCCCAGCTTCTGAAGCTTAGCTACACCCGCCCCCACTATCCCTATTTCACCACCCCGGAAAAATTCGAGTACTACCTCAACCGCGTGGAGCCCTATGTGGACGAGGCGGTGTTCGACCACCCCTTTCTGTCCCAACGGCAGGTGCGGCCCGGCATCGACGCCTCCGTCCGCGAACTTCGCCGCGCCACCGCCGCCTATCACGGCATGATCGAGGAGATCGACGAGGACTACGGAAGCGTAATCGACCGCCTGAGACAGGTTGGCCAGGATCCCGACGACTGGATTATTGTCTATTGCTCGGACCACGGCGAAATGTTGGGTCAACACGGGATATGGGAGAAACAAAAGTTTTTCGAGGCTTCCGCCCGGGTGCCGCTGATCATCCGCTGGCCCCGCCGTTTCCAGCCAAGGGTGGTCGACGAAAATGTGAATCTCTGCGACCTCTTCGCCACCCTCTGCGACCTGGCCGACATTCCCCTCCCGAAAGACGCGGACACGGTAAACGGTGCCGGACTCGACAGCCGCTCCCTGACGCCTCTGATGCGTGGAGATACGGAAGACTGGCACCGAATCCATCACAACGAGACCGTGAGCCAGTTCGGGGGCACCAACTTGATGATCAAACGCGACGCGCTGAAATATCAACTCTACGAGGGCGAAGACTGCGCCTCGCAACCTGAAGTCCTGTTCGACCTCGAAAAAGATCCGGGAGAAACCGAAAACCGGGTGGATCTTCCGGAGTATCACGGCAAACTCCGGGAATTCAGACATCGCGCAACCGAACTGGGTTTCGGACACTCGGAATAGACGGGGAACTCCTTTTATCGGGCCTGTGGATTTATTGAACCACGAATGAACGCGAATGGACACGAATGTGTTACAGATTCTATCCTTTTACTGATTTGATGGTAATTATGAGTCCCGCCTTGCGGGATTCGTGTGAATTCGTGTGAATTCGTGGTTTTTCACCACCTCTTCTTCTCCTGCAAGGCGTCCGTCTTCGCCAATACTCCAAAAAAATTCTAAACACTTTTTGAACGAATGGGTACTGTTCGTGAGCTTGAAAATTCGAACACTGAATAATTCGGTATTTTTCGCCGTACTAATCACAAGGAGACCCCATGCCTCGAATCACCCGCCCTCTGTTCACCGCAATATCCGTTCCGATCAGCCTTCTTTGTTTTCTAACACCTGCCACCGCGCAGGAACAGACGCGGACGCTCCCCGCGATGGAGGTGACCGGAACCCGTCTCACCGAACCGCCCGGGCGTCAGCCCTACGCATTTTACCGCACGGACCGGGCCGAATTAACCGCGAGGGTCGGACGCACCGCCCTGGATCGCCTGAATTACGGACCGGGTTTGTTCCTTCAACGCACCGCCCCCAACCAGGCCAGCCCCTTCATTCGGGGACTCACCGGCGAACAGACCCTGCTCATGCTGGACGGTGTCCGCCTGAGCCACGCCATGATGCGGCCCGGGCCCAATCAATACTCCGCGCTGATCCCCTCAATGAGTATTCGTTCGTTGGACGTGATTCTGGGCGCATCCTCCGCGGTGAACGGATCCGACGGATTGACCGGCGCACTGGACATCCGCCTGGCCGAGCCCGGTCGGGGCGTGACCAAAGAAGCCTCCCCCTGGGTGGCGGGCCGGGTGGATACCGGAACCGGCGGCACCTTCCAAACCGGAGTGGACGGCCTTCGCTCGAACTGGGCCTACTCCGCGGAGGTTTCGGGCAGCATCTTCCATGACCAGCACGGTGGCGACTCCTTTCGGGATCGATTGTTCGGGCCCGCACGGGAAAACGCCGACGCCATCCCCAACACCGCCCACGACGAAGCCGCCGGGGCACTGCGTCTGGCCTATCTCGGATGGGAGGATCATCTGCTCGAAATCAAAAGCGGATACACCCGGCAAATGGACGCCCCCCGTCCGGACGGTTATGTCGAAAACACCGGCAAGTCGGATCGGATCTCCCGCTTTTTTGATCCGCAGGAGTTCACCTATCTGCACCTCCGCGACACCTGGGAACTTCGCGCCCCCGCCATCGAACGACTCCAAACCACCCTGTGGTGGCACCGCATCGGCGAACAGCAGTTTCGCGAAAATCTGACCGGCGGCGGAAATGTCTATCGACGACGCGAATACGACAACACCCTCG
>JAGYLC010000164.1 GCA_018401235.1 Kiritimatiellia bacterium | reverse complement strand
TGCTTCGGCATGCAGTCCCTGCCAGAACGCCTGAAAATCGGGAGGTGCCGTGTCGGGCGCCTGCAGGGCCCGGAGTGCCCCCTCGTCATGGCCGTAGCGGGGGTCGAAGGGGAAATCGTGTATGATGGGTTCTTTCATAGGGACATTCCATCGTATTTTTTCGCGGTAAACAAGTCCTGCTTGTTGCAACTTGTTGCCCGGATCCTTATTGTCGGGATCAGGAGGCGGTGACAACAAGTTGCATCAAGTCAACGTGGTCCCCGCACCTGATGTGGTGTATGCTTCAGGTCGAATCGCTTGTTTTGTTCCCGACGTGTTTAAGGAGTTCCTATGAAAATCTTCCGAGTAAGCTTTGTTTGTTGCCTGATCCTTTCCGGCTTTGCGGGGGAGGCCCTCGGGGTTGAGATCCGGATCACCGGCCAGGTGCGCACCCCGAACGTGAAACGGATCGGGATGAACGTGGACGATACAGGCTGGGATGCGGGGGCGATTGCCAAAACCCGGGCGGCCTTCAACTTTGAGGGGACGATGTACCGTTCGATTTTCTGGGGACCGTCCCAGGATGCCACTGGCCTCTTCACCTGGCAGGAGGCCTCTCGGCCGGCGGAGGATTTTCTTGCCCGGGAGCGGATTATCGGGGCGCGGTTCACGGTGCTGAACGGTCCGGCGAAGGGCGAGACCGGAACCATTACGGGGCTGGAGCGGCGGGTCTTCGATGATGGCAATCAGCAGCGGGAGATGGATTATCTGTTGTTTGACCGGCCGATGCCTGTTAATTCCGGCAATCACTGCGCGGTGATGGTGGAGAAAGACGGATTGCAGGAGGGCCATTTCAATGTCAGCGGTGCGGATACAGCCGGGTTCTGGAGTTCCGGCCCCAACCTGAGTCTGGTACAGGGAGACACCGCTCCGGGGTCATTTGGACAGACCGCCCTGCGAATGGAGGGCGGGGAGGACCCGGCATTTATCCGGGTTCCGGGGAAATACACGGAATTCGCCGAAGTGCGGGGCACCTGGACGCTGCGGTTTGTGGCGAAGGCTCTGGACACGGGCGCCACGCTTCGGGTGGGCGCGCCGGAGAGTCGGGAGGTGGAGCTGACCTCCGAGTGGACGGAACATGTCTTTACGTTTGATCTTGCGGAGACACCCGGCGCGGCGGTCTTTTTTGCTGAAATCGCCGTCACGGAGGGTGCGGTGCTGATCGACGACATTGTGTTCCGGCACGAGGGGGAAAATCCCACGGAATTCGACGACCGGTTTGTGGCGGCGCTTCAGGAACTGCGCCCTGGCATTCTACGGTTTCTGCAGATGGGCGGGAACACGGTGGAGAACATGATCCGTCCTCCCCTGCAAAAGTTCCGATTCAGCGGATCGCCCTGGATGAAAGTGGGGCCGCGCGGAGGGCCGTTTCTACACAAATTTTCGATGCACGAATTTTTTGAGCTTTGCGCGTATATCGGCGCGGATCCCTGGTTTTCGCTTCCGGGGGTGATGCATCCGGAGGAGTTGGAGCAGTTTATGGAATATGTGGCCGCTCCCGCCGACACCGGATTCGGCAAACTCCGTGCAGAGCTGGGACAGGTGCGGCCCTGGACGGAAGTGTTCGGTGAAATCATCGTGGAGTTCGGCAACGAGGCCTGGAACCAGTGGGGACCCTTTATGGCCAGCGGCTACAGCGGGCCGGAATACTGGCGGGATCTGTTCGCGGCCGGCCGTGCATCGGAATGGTATCGGCCGAATCTCGTTTTCAGCAGCGCCGGACAGAATGTGAACCACTGGATCAACCGGCAGATTATTCAGAACGCGCCCAACGCGGATTTGTTTGCGATCGCGACCTATCTCATTCACCGTCTGCATCCCGAGGTGGAGGAGCGCCTGTCCGGGGATGATACCGAGCTGTACCGGTGGCTCTTCGGAGTGGCCACGGGCTACCTGTTGGAGCATGAGGGCATGAAAGCCAACGCGGCGGCCACTGCGGAACACGGCCTGGAGCTGGCGGTATATGAAACCAATCATCATGCGGCCGATGGCGAGGCCGGTTCCGCCTTTCGCAACCGCTTTTTGCAGGGACTCGGCGGGGGGTTGAATATGGCCCAGAATCATCTCATCATGCTGCAGGAGCACGGGGCGCGGAATCAGGCTTTTTTCACCCTGTTCGGTCATGTCAACAATGCCTATGTGGTCAAAGACGTGCGGCTGTTCGGCGCGGTCTTGCGCATGAAAAACGAAGAGACCCGGGTGCGTCCGCATTTTCTGGCGTTGCAGGCCCTGAATCAGGGGATCTTCGGCGATCTGATGGAGGTGGAATACGGCGGGGAGGTTCCGACCTTCATCGCGCAATCCTTTGACGAACGAAACCGGACCTGGGGGGAACCCCGCGAAATCCCCTCGGTGCGGGCTCTGCCGTTCGCGGAGGGCAAAAAACGGTCCCTGGTCCTGCTGAATCTTTCGGTCGATGGGCCTGTTGAAACCACGCTGCATTTTGACGGGGCGGTTGCCGGTCGGCGGGCGGAGTGGACGATGCTGCACGCGGAGGATATCAATGCACACAACGAACTGGAACTGAAGGAGGGGCAGGTGAAGCTGCGGGAGGGCGTAATGGAGCCCTTCCATACGGCGCTGAACATCAATCTCCCCCCGCACAGTCTGCTGGTGCTGCGCTGGGAAACCGAGTGAGAGTTTATCAACCCGAACCCTGAAAGAACCGAACGATGAAATACTGTGCCATTTATCATGCCAATTTGAATTATGCTTTTCTGGAACCGCACAAATATGAGCAGGTGATCCGGGCGAGCTACGAGACCATTCTGGACGGTCATGCGAAATATCCGGAGGCGAACTATGTTTTTGAAGCCAGCGGGTTCACGATCGACGTGATGGCCCGGGAATGTCCGGATGTGCTGGCCAAACTCCGGGCGGCGATGGAAGCGGGTCAATGCGAATTCATGGGATCGCCCTACGCGCATCCGGTGATGGCGAACGTGCCGGAGGAGGACGGCTACTGGTCCTGCGAGTTTTCGCAGCGGGCGTACGAAAAGCATCTCGGCACCCGCATTGAAAGCTGGTGGAATCCGGAGTGCACCTGGATGCAGTATGTTCCCCGTGCGTTCAAGCGGGCCGGGGCCAAATATCTCACCCTGGACTTTGAGAGTTATATGTCCTGCAACGACAAGGAATACGCCTGGGTGGAAAAAAACCGGGCCACGGACATTTACTGGGGCGGTCACATGCCCTGGTACGATCTCGACCCGGACTGCAAATTTCTGCACCGTCCTTTCCGGGATGTGGTTCCGGGTCTGCACGGCTTCTGCCGCAGCGACCGGATTGTCGGCAAATATGTCTCCTACTTTCTGGGCAAGACCTCTCTGGAGGAGTATCTCGCCAATGTCAAACGCTGGGACGGAAGCGGCAAGGGCGCGACAGTGATTATTGCCGATGACGCGGAATACTGCGGCACCAGCGGATATTTTTACGTCAAGTACTACCGCGATTACAGCCGCTCCTTCGAGGTGCGTCCCGACGCGGCGGAGAAGCTGGACGCGCTGCTGCGCGGGATACTGGCGATGGGCGAACTCGTGACCTTCAAGGAATGCTGCGAGGAGATTGAGCCGGTGGAGGAGCCGTTTTACGTGGAGGACCGCTACGCCTGGCACCGCACCTATTCGGACTGCTGGGGCGGGACGCCGGAGGCCAAACATTTCGATCCGATTGTCGCCTCACTGCGCGCCGAATACAAAAGCAAATACCAGCCGATCACAGAAGGGACGCACGCGGACACGTTCAAGGCCCTTGCGGAGAAGTTCTGGTTTCACTGCACCTGTGCGGCGAATTCGGACGGACGTTGGCCGCCCCCGCCCGCCGAACCCTGCGAGTTTAACCGTCAGTGGGTCCGAAATGAAATTCAGGCCACCCGGGATGTGCTCGCGGAACTGGAAACGGCCACGGCCGGGATCCCGCTGCCGCCCAAACCGGACAACAGTCTGGCGGGAGACGGAGCGGAGTACGGATTGCATTTCACTGACAAGGATCCGGGGGAGGTGACGCGTCTGAATTTTTACGAACTGCAGCACGCCCTGTACGCTGCTTTCCGGGCGTACGATC
>JAGYLC010000163.1 GCA_018401235.1 Kiritimatiellia bacterium | reverse complement strand
GTCAAAGCCTTCTTCCACATTGGAGAAGCCGGCGGAGAGAATGTTGGATACCGGGCAGGCCTCCTCCTCGCAGTGTTGCAGGGCCTTCATCACATCCCCCTGCTCCATGGCGGTTTGCACATTGCTGACCAATGTCGGCGGCATGACTTTATTCACCCGCACCGTAAGGAACGCATCCACGATCAGGGCCACGCAGGCAATGGAGGTGAAAAAGATGGCCAGCCAGAGAATAATCCCCAGGATACCCGCCGAAGTCACCACGTTAAAAAAGGAAGGGCTGCTACTGGCATCCGTCGTTACCGTGATCTCTCCAGCTTCCTGGGCCAGACCGATCGAACCGGCGATGAGTGCCATTCCGGCCATCACGAAAATCCACATTGTTTTTTTTGACATCATATACTCCTGTTTCTCTACAATAGGGGGGTTAAAATTACTGGGGGTTACCTTCCGATTTCCCGGGAGGCGTATTCACTGTCCGGATGACGTTCATTTAGCAGAGTACTGTATTTCCGCAAGCGTGCGGTGTCTCCAATTTCTGCAAATGTTTTCGCGGATTTATACAGTGCCTCCGCCTGTAGTTCAGGAAAATCACTGTAAAAATAGACGGTACGCAGGTAATCAAGCACTGCCGATTGAAGATCCTTTCTGCGGACCTTGATGTCACCCCGCACCAGTTGGGCGTTTCCTTTGCGAACCCGGTTTTGGTCCTCTTTGATAATCGTATCCAACTCGGACTCCAATCCGGCGGTTTCCCCGGTAGCGACTTTGGTTTTCCAGTCTACCAACTCAATGGCGGGAAAGAACTCTTCCAGGTCCGACCCGTATCGTTCACGCAATGTGGCCAGAATCTGTTGGGCCTGATCGGGATTGCCTTCATTCAAGTGGATATTGGCCAGCATTTCGCCCGCCATGGCATCCCAACTCTGATAACGGGAGCTATTCATGATTTCGGTTAGAATGGGTTTAGCCTGTTCTCCATTCTGTTGAGCGATCAAAGCTTGTGCCTGCGTGATGCCCTCCGGGCGAATGCCCACTGCCCGCACATATTGGTCTCTGGTAATGTCCCGTGGTTGTCCGCCGATGGTGACCACCAGCGAACCATCAGGACGTACTCGAATACGTTCCACTTCCACCTGGCTTCCATCGGGAACCACCACATACGCCTGTTGCGACCAAGCAAAGCTTGGCAACAGACACGCACAAAGAGTGCTTAGAAAATATTTTCGTACTTGTACTGGGTTTTTCATATCGTGAGTTCCTTATTCTTCCGGTGCCATACTAATGGCTCTTACATTCAAGCTGCGCATTTCATCCGCCTTTCTGTCCAGAGGAAAGTTTCGGAGGTATTGATCTGTAAGCTCCACAATCAAATTCCAACGTCTCAGGTTCCCTTCCCTCACCTGCTCTTGGGCCACTTCCAGAGCCAATTGAATCGCTTCACGCACCAAAGCACCCAGTTCCTCCGAATCCGGCTGGGTCAATCCAACTTCGTACCAACTGGCCAGCGCGGTACCGCTTTCGCCTTCCGCCATCGCTACATGACCCGACGCGATATCGCGGCGCGCCCGATCGGTTTTATCGGGGCGACTCGCTAAAATACGAGAAACAGCTCCCAGGGCCTCGCGCGCTTGTTCCGTCCGGGGTGGATCCATACGTAAATTGGCCTCGGACAGTGAAATGCCCGCGTCCACCACCAGCGCGGATCGGGGATAGTCCGAAATCAGGGTTTGTAGCGATTCCACGGCCGCCTCATACTCTTCCGAACCGATCGAAGACTTGCCCAGACCATAGAGCACTCGCTGGCGCAGCGTGTCGTCATCACGGATGCGGTCACTGGCCAATACCAAATCAAAACTACTTTTCGCTTCCTGCCACCGTTCGTTATCCAACATCAGTTGAGCCACCTGATAAATTTTTTCGATGTCGTAGGACTCCGGTTGTTCCACCATACGGCGAACCGCGTCCTGTGCTACTTCCACCTGATTCTCTTCCAGTGCGGCGCGAACCAGCGAATAGAGCGCGTCTCTGCCCGCCGCGGATGTGGGATAGCGGCTGGCCAAACGGTCAAAGGTCCGGGTGGCCTGATCAAACTGCCCTTGTTGCAGATAGAGACGGCCCAGGTTGTACATCACATCCGGTGCCTGATCCGTGTCCGGGTAGTCCTGAAGAAAGGAGTTCAGCTCGTTGGCGGCCTGGGCACGCAATTCCGCATCGTCTTCACGACCCGCCTTTCTCAACAAAACCTGCCCAATACGATAGCGTACATTCTGCAAAAAGCGGAGAGCCTGCTCCCGATTGCCCGGCTCATAAAACGCACTGTCCGTCTGCGAAAGCTCTTCGCGGAGAACGCGCAATTCGCCCAGAGCCTCTTCTTCAAGCTCCACTTCGCCCGATGTCAGTTTGATATCTGTGATTCGGAGCCGGGCAAAAGCAGCCTGCAGGGGGTTACGGGCCTGGTCGCGTACCCGTTCATAGGCCTTAACCGCCTCATCGAAGTTTTCAGCCGCCAGTGCCTCGTCTCCACGTGCCTGAAGCACGGAAACCGCAAAATTGCTGTTGGGGTACAAGCGCAACACATCCTGATACACATCGTGCGCCAAGCCTCTTTCGCCCCGTTCCTCCGCTGCTTTTCCAATGCGGTACAACATTCCGGGCGCGTTGGGGTGGCTGGGGTACTTACGTCCGAATGCCCCCAAAACCTGTTCCACTCCGAACAGATTTTCATCATCCGCCATCTTCCGGCCCACCCGCAGCATGATACGGGCGGCGGCATCCTGATCAGGGAATTGGTCCGAAATGTGGCCCGCCAACGCCATCAATTCCCAATCCCGGTCCTTTTCAATCCAAATACGACTCAGGGTATCCAGCGCGATCAGGGTGTATTGGGTATCCGGATAGGTACCGAACGCTTCCAAGAGGCGGGATTTTGCCGTCTCCAGCTGCCCGTTTTGAAATAAATTCCGGGCCAGATCCAATTGACGCTTGAACATCAACTCCGCCAACCTCGGACTGGTCTCTGTCCTCTTCAATTCCTGTCCAAAGGACTCTTTTACCCAAACATTCAAATCCTCAAATAGCAAAGCCGAGCGATTCGCGTACTCGCTTCCCTCATAATTCAAAAACGAATTATAAAAATTTCCCGCTGCGCGCGCGGCTTGACGTTTGGCAGTGTCTTCATCCCCTTCCTCCAGAGCTTTTTTGGCCAGATCCCACTGAATCCGTCCTTCAACCAGGCGAATCACCGCCCGGGGATATTCGGATTTGGGGAGATCCTGTTCATCCATGGTTTCTTCCAATTCACGAACCTGCCCCCTAATATCCGCAAGCGCTTTGACCGCCTCCTCCGTGTTTCCCTGCAAATGAATTACCCAGGAGCGAATGCCCATCCCCATATAGAAGTAGTTGTCGGTGGCTCCCCAGATCAGGTCCTCCGCCAGTTTTTTAGCTTTGTTCAAACTGGCGGTTCGGGCATTCCCGCTTTGGGTGAGCGCCTGATCCAGGGCGTTTTGCGCCGCCATCTGGGTGAATTTGCGCTTCAAAAACGAGTCATCAGTGGTCTTAATTACCAGTTGCAACACCTTGTCCGCTTCGTCGAATTTCTGATCCGCCTGTAGGATCATGGACAGTCGAAGCGCCCCGCTGGCGAAAAAGCGCAACACATCCGGGTCCGTAATCTCTTTTCCTTGATTTAAATCGAGGAACTGCTGATAGCGGGTCATGGCTTCGGCATTGTTGCCCATGGCATCGTGCGTCATCGCCAACTGCAACAACATGGCTTGGGCACTCATGTCCGTAGCCAAATTTCGCCCGGAGAGAATTTGCTCTACTTCCGCCGTCTTACCCTGCCGGAGGAGGACACTCACCTCCACCACCTGAATGCGGTCCGTCAATTCGGGAAAAGTTACCCGTGCTTCTTCAATCGCCAAATTTGCATAATCAAATAAATTTTCCCGCAGGAGATACTCAACAAATTGGGCTTCCCGGTCAAACGGATCTTTGGGTGCCTGAGCATTTTCGGATGCCGCAACCTCCTGCGCCATCAGGTGCCCACACATTAAAATCCTCACCAGCAAAAATATCCGACCTGTGCGGACGGTGGACTGTGCGAAGTGAACGAAGGAAG
>JAGYLC010000162.1 GCA_018401235.1 Kiritimatiellia bacterium | reverse complement strand
AGTCCAAGGATACGATGGAGTGCACGGACAACACCAGCGGGGTGGAAAGACCGGCCAGCAGCAAATAGGCGATTTCGTAGCGGTGCCAGTGACGCGCCGCGCCCGTCCAGCCCAGGGACATGCCGTGATAGATTTTTTTAGCCCAGACCAAATCGGTTTTCGCGCGCATGGTGGCCAGGTCGGGTACCAGTCCGGTGAACCAGAACATGATGGAGACCGTGGCGTAGGTGGACACCGCGAACACGTCCCACAACAGGGGGGAACGGAATTGCGGCCACATACCCAGGGTGTTCGGATAGGGAAACAGCCAGTACACCAGCCAGGGACGTCCCACGTGAAGCAGCGGAAACAGGCCCGCGCAGACCACCGCGAACAGGGTCATGGCTTCGGCAAAACGACTGATGGAGGTTCGCCAGTCCTGCTGAAACAGAAACAAAATCGCGGAGATCAGGGTGCCGGCGTGTCCAATACCAATCCACCATACGAAGTTGATAATGGCAAAACCCCAGGCCACCGGGATGTTCAAGCCCCAGATACCCGTACCGCGGGTGATCAGCATGTAAATCGCCAGGAACAGCAACTGCACCACGGTGATGCCAATCAAAATACCGCCATACCAGAATTTCGGCATTTTGCGCATCGACAGCGTGGTGACGCCCGCGACCTTGTCGCTCACAGAGGCAAGGCTGTGACCGCTGATGTAGGGCAACTGCCCGTCCGGATCTCGTTTTTCTTCAGTGGACATATTCAGGATTCTCCAAAAATTCAGTGACCGGGACGATCCGTGCTGGAATGTGCGGGTTCGGAATGAGGTTCGGGAGCCGCATGTTGACCATGCTCCCCGCCGGGGCCGTGTTTAAAGGTCAACGGTTTCAAAATCGAGGGTTCCAGTTTCGGATGCGGATTGCGTACTTTGCCGAGGTAGCTGGTGCGCGCCCGGGTGTTCAAGCTTTCCAGGATCGTGTAATTCAACCCGTGCTTTTTCAGCTTGGCCACTTTGCTGTTCGGATCGATGATATTGCCGAAAGTAATCGCCTGAGTGGGGCAGGCCTGCTGACAGGCCGTGACCACATCGCCATCCTTGAACTCGCGTTTTTGCACCCGGGCGTCAATTCGTGCCAGGTTCAGACGCTGCACACAGTAGGTGCATTTTTCCATTACCCCGCGGAGGCGCACAGTAACATTCGGATTACGCTGCAGCTTGATGCTTTCGGTCTCGTCGTCGGTGTATTTATAGAAATTGAAGCGGCGGACTTTGTAGGGACAGTTGTTCGAGCAATATCGGGTTCCCACGCAACGGTTGTACACCATCATGTTCAAGCCTTCCGAACTGTGCATGGTGGCTCCCACCGGACATACGGTTTCGCAGGGCGCATTTTCACAGTGCACACAGGCCATGGGCATCACGTGCAGGCGGGTTTCGCCGTTGTCGAGATCCTCGAAATAACGGTCAACCCGAATCCAGTGCATCTGACGCCCGTTCATCACCTCGTTTTTACCTACGGTCGGGATATTATTTTCGGCCTGACAGGCCATGACGCATGCATTACAACCGATGCAGGTGTTCAAATCGACCACCATTCCCCACTGCAGACCCTTGCTGTAGTCCCAGGCCGGATACATCGTGAATTTTTCGCTGAATTGATGCGCCATCTGGTTGGGGAAGTCGGGCACCTGCTCGTACTGACCCAGCCCGGCGGCCCGAATAATGGCGCGTCCATCCGCCTGTAGCGGGAAATGATCCTGGGTGAGGGCCAGTTGCTGGGTGCGGTTGAGATGCAGTACGGTGGCACCCTGCTGAATCCAGGGATTGGCGGCGGTGCGAAGAGAAGCGGCGTTGTAACCCACGCCGGCGGCGACTTTTCCGATTTCCCGTCCGCCCCCTAAAGTGACCATAACCGTATCATCCGGATGTCCGGGGATTACCAATACCGGTCCCTGCAGAGTGCGCCTGTCCACATTCAGCTCAATGATCTGCACCTCGGGACGAACTTTCGTGCGCTTTTGCACGTTCTCATTCGTCAACTTAATCTTGTATTTGCGAGCCGTATTCGGGCTCATGGTAATGACCGTATCCCAGGTGAGCGTACTCACCGGAGCCGGCATTTCCTGCAACCAGGGATTGTTGGCAAACTGTCCGTCCCACACCCGGGAATCCGGCTGGAAGACCACCTCCAAACCAAAATCGGCTTGGGGATCTTCATAGGGCTGACGCAAAATGTTGGGCCGGGCCCGCAACCCTTTCCAGGGTTTAGCGGCGGTGTCTTTAATAAAGCCATCATGCAGGCTGGTCCGCCAGAAGACCCGGAATGCGTCTTCATCGTCTGCAAAGCCGGTGATTTCTTTCCAGGTTTCCTGCACCAGATCAAAAGCGGGCATGTCCTCGTCCAAAACCAGCGACAACACTTCCAAGGTACTTTTGCTGTTGTAAAGAGGGGCAATCAGAGGCTGGGCGATGGACTGGGTCCCATCAAAGGCCTTCATATCGTTCCAGGTTTCCAAATAGTGGGTACCCGACAGGGCCCAGGTGCATTTGGTTCCGGTTTCATCGAAGAAATTGCTTAATTGAGCGGTGAAAGGCACATTTGCGAGCGCCTTTTCGAAGCGAACGGTGTGGGGAGCTGCGTACACCGGATTCACATCCAGCATCAGCAGGGCTTTCACATTGCCATTGTGCATGTCACGGACCAGATTCAGGAAATCGTCCTGTACCTTCACCGGACCGTTGAGTTGAGGCTCGATAAAATCAACGGTAGTGCCAATGGAGGTTAATTGGGCATTGATCAAGTTGGCAATGGCGTGGACGGCCACGGACTGATGCGCACCCGCAACCACCAATGCTTTGGGCCCCGCCTTTTTGAGATCGGATACCATGGCGGACACGAATTCCGACTCGCGTTCATTCAATTCCGGAGCCTCGCAGGGAAGTCCCACCCCCGCGGCCACTGCGCGGGCAATTCCTTCCACCCGTCCGGCACGCACCGGCAGGCGGTCATCCGCATTGGATCCGGTGAGGGAGAAAGTGGATTCCACCGCATAAAAGCGGTTTCGTAACGCGCCATCAGCAATTCGTCGGCGGGACGCGAAATCCTGCGCGTACCGAACCCGGGCCGGACTCCAGCCCATGAAATCGCTGTCCAGAGAGACCACCACATCCGCCTTGTCCAGATGCAGAACCGACTGCATGGGGCGGCCATAGAGGTTTTCCAGCCCCAATGCTTCGTTTTCCGCGCTTACCGGATCAAACACATGGATTTGGGCTTCCGGATAGGTTTCCAGAATTTTGTCGCAGAGACGTTTCTCGGTGATGGAACTGCTGTGCGGCATCAGGATGCGGAGGCCGTCTCCACCCGGAGCCTGGGCGAGGGCTTGCCGGAATTCACTCTGGAACGATTTAAAATCCTTGGGCACACCCTGTTTACGACTGGCGGTCAAGCGGTCGGGATCGTAGAGATCCAGCACCGAAGCCTGGGAGAAAGCATCTGTCGCCCCCAACGAGGCGGGATGCAGGGGGTTGCCTTCGATTTTGGTGGGGCGACCCATCTGGGATTCGACCATCAGCCCCTGGGCGAAACCACTAAACATGCGGGCGGTGGCATAAAACAACGGTTTGCCGGGGATTAGTTCCTCGGGCGCTTTCACGTAGGGAACAATCAGTTCCTTGGGTTGACGAGTACAGGCGGCCAGACCGGCCAAGGCGGCGCTTCCTCCCATCAGCTTCATGAAACTGCGGCGGTCCACGCCCGATTCGGACTCCTCATCGGAAACCGCCGGGGTTACGACTGGAAGCGTGGTGGCATCGCGGTCCAGGAAACTGGTGTACATGCGGCGGTCCCGCTGCTCCCAATCCTTTTCCATGACCGTACGCATGCTGCGCAGGTCCAAACGACGGCTCTGATCTCCAAAAGATGTGGGGGTATCCTGTTTCATTATCGGTGACAAATTGCGCAATTGGTTAAACGGTGATTAGAAGTATCAATGCCATACTCCTTCACCAACTCTTTCCGTTCCTCCAGAGAAAGGCTCTTGGGATCGTAGGCCATATCAAAAATCTTGTCATCCGGACGAATAAATTCCTCCGGGTTGCGGTGACATTCCAGACACCACTTCATATAGAGAGGTTTCTC
>JAGYLC010000161.1 GCA_018401235.1 Kiritimatiellia bacterium | reverse complement strand
CGTGTATTTCATCACCACTTTGTCAGCAATGAGCTTTTGAAAATCATTCCGGTTTCGATTTAGAATGCGCACGACCGAGTCCACGTTGGTACCGAGTTTATCGTCCTCTAATACGGACACCCGGACCTTGGCTTTGCGCAGATCCGGCGCGCAATCCACAGCGGAGATGGTGACCCGTGCGAGGTCCAGGGGGGGGGTGGTTTGAACATGATACAAGCCGTTGCCAATTTCATGACGCAACAGCTCGTTTACCCGTTCCACACGTTTACTTGACATGATGAGACCTACAGATCCTGTGCTTTGTCTTCGGTCACGTAGACTTCCACCACGTCACCCACTTCAAAGGCATCAAAGTTTTGCAACTTAATGCCGCATTCCTGTCCGTTGCCCACTTCCTTGACTTCGTCCTGGAAGCGTTTGAGGGTGGAGATGGTGCCCTGATAAATAATATCTTTTCCGCGCAACACCCGGGCTCTGGAATTGGATCGGATACGACCGTTGGTGACCACGCAGCCGGCGACATTGCCTTTTTTGCGCAATTTGAACATGGCGCGAATTTCGGCGGTGGCGATGACCCGTTCGTGCTGAAGCGGTTGCAACAGACCCAGCATGGCGGCGCGCACTTCGTCGATCAATTCGTAAATAATATCATAGAGGCGAATTTCCACTCCGTCCCGTTTGGCGGCCTTGACCGCAACGTTTTCTTTGGCCACATTAAAGCCAATGATGATCGCGTTCGAGGCGCTGGCCAGCAGCACGTCGTTTTCATTGATGGGGCCAATGCCCTTGCCTACGAATTTGAGCCGTACTTTTTCGCTCTTGATTTCCAAGAGAGATTGCACAATCGCCTCCTGACTGCCTTTCACATCGCTTTTCAGCAGGACGACCAGTTCCTCGACTTCATCGAGGCCGGCCTGTGCGAAGAGATCGTCCAGGGAAGCCCCGCGTTCGGGTCCCTTCAGGGAATCCATCCGGTTTTGTTGCTTAAGTTCTTCGCTGCGGTTGCGGGCATCCTTTTCAGACGGCAACACTTCAAAGCGGTCACCTGGGGTAGGGACATCGTTGAGCCCCATCAGTTTCACCGCGTGGGAGGGTCCGGCCGATTTGACTTTTCCTCCGACCGGAGGAATCAATGCTTTCAGTTTTCCGTAGGTTTCTCCGCAAAGGACTACATCGCCCTGCTTCAGGGTTCCCTCGGTGATCAGCACGCTGGCGGTTGCGCCCATGCCTTTCTCCATTTCAGATTCGATGACATAACCGACAGCGGGAATGGAGGGATCGGCTTCGAGTTCCAGAATTTCCGCCTGCAGCAGAATCATTTCCAGCAGGGTGTCCAGGCCTTCGCCGGTTTCGGCGCTTACGGGCACCGTGACGATTTCGCCACCCCATTCCTCGGGGGTGAGGTCGGCCTTTTGCATGTCCTGGTAGACCCGCTCCACATTGGCGTTGGGCAAGTCGATTTTGTTGACCGCCACCATTAGGGTGACATCCGCTTCGCGGGCGTGATTGATGGCTTCCACGGTTTGCGGTTTGAAACTTTCGTCGGCGGAAATGACGATGACCACGATATCGGTCAGGTCGGCACCGCGCGAACGCATGGCCGAAAAGGCAGCGTGGCCGGGGGTGTCCAAAAAGGTGATTTCCTTACCCTGTACCTCTACCGTGTAGGCCCCGATGTGCTGGGTGATACCACCCGCTTCGCCCGCAACCACGTTGGCTTTACGGATTTTATCCAGCAAGGAGGTTTTTCCATGGTCGACATGTCCCATAAAGGTGACCACAGGCGGACGGGTAATCCCACTTGCGGAGTCCTTGGATTTTTTACCATTGCCTCCCTTTTTACTGTCCTTCTCTTTTTTATTCTTCTTTTTCTTTTTCTTCAGGGAGGATTTGTCCTCGTTTGCGGCAGGGCTTTTCCCATCCGCCTCATCTGATGCATCCTCGGAAGGTGGTGGTGGTGGGGGGGCTTTGGGTTTAGGCTTTTGGGTCAGAACTTCGAAGCCATGCTCTTCGGCCAGTTTTTTTGCGGTATGTTTGTCAATGGTTTGGGTGATGCTGGCGAAAACCCCTATTTTCATCAGGGAGGCGATGAGCATGTTGGGTTTGACATCCAACAACTCGGCCAATTGCTTTACCACAATGCTGTCGAAAATTTCAATTTTGTTGGAGGCCGGTTCCTCGAGTTCCGGCGCCGGCTCAGGTTCCGTAGCGGCCACTTGAGCTGCTTCTGCTTCAGGTTCAACTGATTCCGCGGCGGACGGGGCGGAACTTTCCACCCACTCTGGAGCCTCGCCGGTCGCCGCTTGAGTGACGATGACGACTTGCTCATCGGTAAGTACACTGAAATGGTTGTGCACTTCAATGCCTTCCATCTCAATTAGTTCGATTAATTCCTTATTGGGAATCTCCAGTTTTTTTGCCAGTTCAAATACTCTCATAAATTTTTATTCACTACTTCCGAATTGCGTTTCATAGGCCTTTTCCGCAGCAGCTCGGATTTCTGCGGCGGAGGTGGCGTCAATAGTATCACCGTCCGCAAGATCAGACACTTCGGCGGCCAGAATTCCTTCAAGAGTGAGGAATCCGCTCTGTACCAACGTTAATGCTTGTTCCTGGGTGATCCCATCAACGGAGGCAAGACTTTCGATGGCCATGGTCACGCGTTCTTCAAATGTAATATCGCTCTCATCCCGGCTGATGTCGATTTTCCATCCGGTCAGTTTAGAGGTGATACGGGCATTTTGTCCTTTTTTGCCAATGGCGAGGGACAGTTGATCCTGATGCACTTTTACGTGTACGGTTTGGGTGCGTTCGTCCACTTCCACCCCGGAAAGCTCGGCCGGCTGTAGGGAGTTACGTACGTAGGTTTCGATGTTTTCGTGCCAGCGCACAATATCGATTTTTTCACCGCCCAGCTCCCGGACGATATTTTTCACCCGGATGCCGCGAAGGCCGACGCAGGCACCCACCGGATCCACTTTGGGATCCTGACACCATACCGCCACCTTGCTGCGGAAGCCTGCTTCCCGGGCGATTCCGCGGATTTCCACGCTGCCTTCGGCAATTTCGGCGACTTCGAGTTCAAATAGGCGACGTACGAAATTTGGGTGGCTACGTGATAGCAGGATCTGCGGACCGGAGGGCGGATTGCTTACGCTTACCACGTAACAGCGGATGCGGTCATTGATGTTGTATTCTTCTGTGGGTACCCGTTCGCGCTGGGGGAGAACGCCTTCGCCCACGCCCAGATCGACGAACACATCGCTGCGCTCAATGCGGCGAATCGTGCCGGTGGCGATATCGCCCGCTCGGTCCTTGTGTACCTCATAAATTTTATCCTTTTCCGCGTGGCGGATATGATGGAGAATGGCTTGCTTCGCAGTTTGAGCCGCTATTCGACCGAAAGTCTGGGGGTCAATGTCCTGTTCAATAACGTCGCCTACTTGCGCATTCGGATCTTTGTCGCGTGCATCAAAAATCGAAATCTCCTCGTCACTGTTAGGGAAGCCATCCACGACGTTGACTTGTTTCCATGCATGGATCTGCAGGGTTTTCCGGTCTACTTCCACTCTCAGGTCGTTCTGGGCGTTCATTCCCTTGCGGGAGGCCGTCATCAGGGCGTGTTCAAGGGCGACAATGAGAGTTTCACGGTCAATGCCCTTTTCCCGTTCATAAAAGTCAATTACGGCCTGTAGTTCAGAATTCATGTCTTTAACCTTTTCGATACACTTAAAATGATAATTCATCCCCAACTGGAGACAAAAAAGAGTGGATCCAGGACCCACTCGCTCCGACTTCCAGATGGTTACGACGGGGAGAAGTTACCCTACCCGCTCCCCCACGTCAACGATGTTTTACGTCAGACCACGCCTTTTTCGCCTATTTTCCCCCGGTGGTCGGCAAAAAAAGTGATTAAAGGATGAAATAGACATTTTAGGACCCTGCTTTTGCTTGAATTTGTCGCCAGACCCCGCGACCATATAGAAGGGTAAGGAGGGCCCCGGACCAGACACTGACGGAGGTACCCCACCAAATACCCAGTTCCGTGGGGTGGAGGTGGGCCATGAGCAGTGGAATCAGTAGAAGGGGAGCCAGGAGTTGACGGTACAGCCCAATCCAAATTGCGAAAATTGGCCGTTGTAGGCCTTGTAGAATTGAG
>JAGYLC010000160.1 GCA_018401235.1 Kiritimatiellia bacterium | reverse complement strand
AGGGAACTACGCAAGTCGTCCGCGGTTTTCTCTCCGGGACGGAGGGAACTACGGGAACTACAGCTTCCGCATCACCAGGGTGGCATTGGTGCCGCCGAAACCGAAGCTGTTGCTCATCACCGTGGTGAGGCCGGCGTTCTGTTTCGGTTCGCCGAGTACGATCGGTAAATCCCCGGCGGCGGGGTCCAGCTCTTCCACGTGCGCGTTGGCCGCCACGAAATCGTGCTCCAGCATCAATAGACTGTACACGGCTTCGTTGGAACCGGCGGCGCCGAGGGCATGACCGGTAATCGATTTGGTGGAACTGATGAGGGGGGCTTTTTCGGGGAACACTTCGTTGATCGCACGAAGCTCGGCAATATCGCCGGCCGGAGTGCTGGTACCGTGGGTGTTAATGTAGTCGATGGGGCTGTCGACGGTGGCCATGGCCATTTTCATGCAGCGTACCGCGCCTTCGCCGGAGGGCACGACCATGTCCGCGCCGTCGGAGGTGGCACCATAGCCCACTACTTCAGCATAAATCGTGGCTCCGCGAGCTTTGGCGTGCTCGAGTTCCTCCAGTACCAGAATACTGCCGCCTCCGGAAATCACAAATCCGTCACGGTTCACATCGTAGGGGCGGGAAGCCACCGAGGCGTTGTCATTGTAGCGGGAACTGAGCGCTCCCATGGCGTCGAACATGACGGTGGACGCCCAGAAAATTTCTTCGCCGCCTCCGGCGAATACGATATCCTGCTTTCCGGCCTGAATGAGTTCGGTTCCATTGCCGATGCAATGGGCGCTGGTGGCGCAGGCGGAACTGATACTGTAATTGTGTCCGCGGATCTTAAAGGCGGTGGCCAGGCAGGCGCTGTTGGTGCTGGACATGGTCCGGGGCACCATGTAGGGGCCCACCCGCTTGGCGCCTTTAGACCTGAGCAGGTCGACGGTCGCGGCCACGTTCTCGGTGGAAGTTCCCCCGGTGCCCGTAATCAGGCCGGTACGATCATTAGACACCAAATCCTCACCCAATCCCGCGTGTTCAATCGCTTCGGACATGGCCACACAATTGTAGGCCGCGCCTCCGCCCATAAAGCGAAGCAACTTGCGGTCTACATGTTCGGCAAGATCGATGTTGATCGGGCCATAGACGTGACTGCGAAAACCTTTATCCGCATATTCCTGACTAAAAGCCAGACCTGATTTGTTGTGTTTCAAGGAATCGAGTACTTCGGCTTTGTTGTTTCCGATGCTACTTACAATACCATAACCGGTTACGACTACGCGACGCATATGTGTTTCTCCAAAAGGGTTTCCAAACAGAAATTAGGGATCTAAAAGTGCTTTTTATAGGCGATTTATAGGGGTTTCGTCGATGAAAAAATACGCTTTTCCTTATAGCCGGTCGGACAAGCCTTATTTTACCCTACCGGAAGTTGGTTTTTTACCGCGTTTTCCACTTCCTGAACCGACAGCCGCGAAATAAAATTATGTCCAACCCGTTTATAGTCCCGGTGGTTCGGATACCCCTCCGCCCCCGCGGAGGGGCGCAACACCCGGTGCCCCGGCCCCCAAGGGCCGGTTTTTTCAGGGTCGGTGGGGCCAAACAGGGCCACCAGCGGGGTTCCCACCGCGGCGCCCATGTGCATGGGCCCCGAATCGTTGCAGACCAAGCAATCCATCTGACGGAGAATGCCACCCAGTGCCAGCATCGGATGTTCCCCGCAGAGATTGAAGGCACCTCCGCCAATCTCGCGGATCATCCGCTCTCCCAATTCCCGCTCGGCGGGTCCCCCCAGAATGTACACCTCCAGTTCATGCTGCCCCATTAAGGAACGCGCGAGTTCCACAAACTTCTCGGCGGGCCAATCTTTTCCAGGCCAACGCGAGCGCGGGGCGATGGCCAGTTTCTTAGCGGTGGATGCAAATTCGGGACCGGGCGGAAACTCGAGGGGGTATACCACGGGCTCGGGATCGATTTCCAAATGGCGCAGACTGTCGAACAACCGGTCCATCGCGTGGGGAGTTGGAGCCTTCGATTCGGGAGTTTCGTTTGCAAACCAGGCGGAGAGTTCCCGGGGCAAGGACGTTCCGATCTTGCGTCGACTGCGGCTGAGCCCCAGAACCAGCCCGCTTTTGGTCAAGCCCTGCAAATCCAGGGCCAGATCATAGGACTGTTCCCGCAGTTCGCGGACAAAGCGCCGCATGTTGGAAATCCCCCCTTTGCGTGGAAAGGCAATCACCCGGTCCACATCCCGGTGGCAGCCAACCAATTCGACATATTCGGGCTGGGTCACCCAGTCGATAGGGCACTGGTACTGCTGCTTCAATCGATGCACCACCGGAACCGCATGCAACAAATCGCCCAGCGCACTGAGCTTGACCACCAAGATTCGGGAAACTTCGGGCATTTACGTCCGGCTTTTGGAAAGTAGACGCAGCATCACCGCATTCTGGGCGTGCATGCGGTTCTCCGCTTGGTCGAAAACCACCGATTGCGGACCGTCGATCACCTCCGCGGTCTGCTCATACCCGCGGGCGGCGGGGAGGCAATTCATAAAGATGGCCCCCGGGGCGGCGGTGTTCATGATAGAATTCGTAACTTGAAAGGGCATGAATTTGGCCACCCGCGCATCCAAATCTTTGGGATCGATGTGGTAACTCATCCAACTGTCGGTGTAAACCACATCCGCACCGTCTGCGGCGCCAAAGGCAAAATCGGTCACGACAACCTCGGTGCCATGGACCGCGGCCAGAGCCTTGGCCTGGGCCAACACGTCCGGGAGCGGTTCATACTCCTCCCCTTTCGGGCATCCCACCCGGATATTCATTCCCATCATGGCGCAGCCGTGCAACAGGGAGTGAGTGACATTGTTAAACCCGTCCCCCAAAAAGCAAAGCGTTTTTCCTTTCAGATCCCCTTTATGTTCCCGGATCGTCAGCAAATCGGCCATGATCTGGCAGGGATGACTGTAATCGGTGAGTCCATTTATTACCGGAACACCGGTGTTGGCAATCATTTCGGTGAGATCGGCGTGCTTGAACAGACGGGCCACAATCAAGTCCGCATAGCGGCTGACTACTTTAATGGTGTCCGGCAGACTTTCTTTTCCGGCTCCCAGGGGACTGGTAGTGACATCGTAATTAATGGCGTGTCCGCCCATGCGCACGATACCCGTCTCGAAACTGACCCGGGTGCGCAGGCTGGGTTTTTCAAAAATCATAAACAGCACTTTCCGGGCTGCCGCGTCGGCATAGGCCTCCGGATCCGCTTTGAGCGTAGCGGCCAGCGTCAGCACCTCGTTCAGAACGTCGGGGGACCAGTCGGTTAAAGAAGATAAATGTTCCATAAGTATTCTACCTGATTTTAAACGGAAACGATCACCATACCCCCTTCTCCCCCGTCTGAAAAGCAGAAATGCCCTGAGAGATTTCCAATTTTTGGAACCAAGCACCTCGCTTGCCGGGGTGCGTGGAGGATATGCTGAAAGCTTCACCCACCATTGCGGCAGGCATCCAAACGGTCGACGACCTGCCCCAAAGCGACTTCCTTCTGTTCACCGCTTTGCATGTCGCGAAGTTGGATAGTGCCCGCGTTCCGTTCGGATTCACCCAACAGCAGCACCCAGCGGGCCTGCTGACGTCCGGCGGCTTTCATTTGCGCCTTCATGCTCTTGCCCACCAGATCCATGCGCACGCGATGTCCCCTCGCCCGCAATTGACCCAATAACGCCACCAGCGGCTCCCGGGCCGCCTCGTTCTGGGCCACCAGGCACAGCAGCGGTTTGGATTCGGCGGCAAACGCGGTTTTGATCTCATCCGACAGCGCCATCAGCACCCGCTCCATGCCAATGCCGAAGCCCACGCCTTCAATGGCTTTGTTTCCCACCCTCATCTGATAGCGCCCGCCGCCGGAGAGTGCATCCTGCGCCCCCAAGCGGCTGGAGGTGACTTCCCAGATGCTGTGCTGATAGTAATCCAGTCCCCGCACCAGCAGGGGATTCAATACAAAATCCACCTCGAAAGCGTCGAGAGATCTGCGTAAATCATCGAAATAGGTAATCGACTCGGCAGCCATCCAGGTGGTGATGGGCGAAAGGCTCTCCACCACCTCCCGGCAACCCGGATTTTTGCAATCCAGGACCCGAAGCACGTTGTTGTCCAGTCGCCGTTGACAATCCTCACACAAAGCCTCCTGCCGCGGAAGCAGTTCGGACCGAAGTCCGTCGAGAATTTTCGGAAAATCCTCCTGGCTTCCCCGGGTATTCACCTGGAACACCACCCCGTCCAGATTCCAGGCCTTGAACAGGGCATCC
>JAGYLC010000016.1 GCA_018401235.1 Kiritimatiellia bacterium | reverse complement strand
GTGTCCACAATTTGTTCCGTAGGAACAAAGCCGATGGTGGAGGCGAGGCGGGGATAGGTTTCAGGCATACCGTGGGTCATGCCCATGCCGCCGCCAACCGCAACGTTAAAGCCCTTGAGGGTGCCGTTTTCCTCGATGGCGATGAGGCCAATGTCATTGGCGAAGATGTCGACATCGTTATAGGGGGGAATGGCCACCGCGATTTTGAATTTGCGGGGGAGGTAGCGTCGGGTGTACAGCGGCTCGTCGTCTTCGATCTGCTTGGGAGTGCTGATCACCTTTTCCCCGTCCATCCACATTTCGTAATAGGCCGAGGTTTTGGGGGTGAGATGATCGCTGATGGCGCAACTGACCTTGTACACCTCCTCGTGCACCTTGGATTGGTAGGGATTCGGGTTGCACATCACATTCCGGTTCACATCCCCGCAGGCGGCAATGGAGTCGAGGGAAGACTCGATGATTTCCTGCATGGTCTGTTTTAGATTGCGTTTGAGCACGCCATGGAATTGGAAGGCTTGGCGGGTGGTGATTTTGATGGTGCCGTTGGCCAGGGTGTTGGCGATGCGGTCCATCTCCAGATATTGTTCGGCGGTGCAGATTCCGCCCGGCACCCGCACGCGAATCATAAAGCTGTAGGCGGGCTCCAATTTCGAGTGACGCCGCTCGTTGCGGAGTTCGCGGTCGTCCTGCTGATAGGAGCCATGGAATTTGGTGAGCTGGGTGTCGTCATCCGCGATGGCACCGGTCAGCGGGTCGGCGAGGCCTTCCTCAATGGTGCCGCGCAAATAGTTGCTGGCCTCCTTGATGTGCTCCACGTGTTCGTGGTTTTCCGGAACGGGCTTGCTAAGATCTAAAATAGGTTCGGGCATGTAATCGTGAGGGTCTGGGGTGAAAAGCTAGGGAATACCATAGAGGAAACTCCTATAATCTCAAGCTTTTCTTTTGGTTCAGGAACACTTGAATCTGAAAACCCCAACCCTGAACCTGAAAGCGCTATGCAGTCCCCCAACCTTGATTTGAGTAAACCCGTTCCTGCCGACCATGAAAAGATCGAACACATCAAAGCCGCGAACCCCCGGCTGCGCGGCACGATTCCGGAAGGACTTCGGGATCCATTGACGGGTGGGTTGGAGGAAACGGATACGCATTTGATCAAGTATCCGCCGGATTGGACACAGTTGCGGGGATGTGAACCGGAATGTGATGTGTAATGTGAATCCGCACCAGTCGCCGGTACATAGCGAGGTGTGCCGGATGGCCCGTGAAATCAGCCGGCAGTATCTGGGTGCGGGATTCTCAGGAGAGCGCTTGAACAAACTGTATCGTGAAAACGTGGGCAGTCGGAGATCTTGACCGTACTTGAACCGATCCTGACCCACTACGCCCGCGCCCGGAAGGATGGGGAGCGTTTTGGCGACTTTGTGCTGCGGACCGGATATGTGGAGGCCTCCCGCACATAAACCGGAAACTCATCCGCGAACACCCATTGGACATCCTCAACCGCACCTTTCATCAGAAAGGGACCTGAGACCTCCGTTTAAAAAGTGTATTCACTGAATTTGATCGCAGATTCAAATGCTCGTACTTCTGGTTTTGTTTACACCTCCACCCCGTTGGGGTGAATACATGGAACCTCTGTGCCCCAGCCCCGCGCGGCGGCTTCAGCCGCTGTGCGCCAGAACTCCGTTTATATCGTATTTTGACAGAAAGGGTTCGCAGATTTAAATGAGTGTTTATGATCAACTCCCAAACTCGGAGCTCGCTCGGAGTGCGGAGAAATTCACTTCACGACACCGGCCCCCTGGAGGGGGTGGAACAGACCTCCGTTTGAAGGATCAATCTGGTGAAATCGATCGCAGATTCCGATGTCCTCTGGATGAGATCTGAATCCCAACGGGATCAAGCCCGTCAGCCAGGGGCAACGCCCCTGGACTTTCCCCCAAAAACATTCCGCCATCCTGAAGGGATGGAGACCTTTCCATGCGTCGGGGTAAGGACCGAACCCCTTCAGGGTTCTCACGGAAAGGATGCCTGATCCAGGGGCGGTGCCCTGGCGCGGATTTTCCAGATGCCGTTGGCATCCATTCCGGAATCCCGTTTCCGATTTCCCCCGATTTCAGTAGCAATTCTATGGTGATACCCTCTTTGGAATTTCACCTTCAAATGGAGGTCTATCCTCTCCGCATGTGACGTCGAAACCGCATGTGAACTTGCGATCCAAAATAACGTTTCGACGCTTAAAACTGAGGTCTGGAGACTGATATCTCTAACCAAGTCGTCCAGGGGGTTTTCCCTCCGGGACGGAGGGAACTACGGAAGCCCTAAATTCCGGAAGTTTTCCCTTCGGGACGGAGGGAACTACACTCATCGTTCGGGCGGCTCTCAAATCGTAGCTCCCTCCGTCCCGGAGGGAGAACTGCGGAGACTGAGAGCGTTGCCCAAGTCGTCCGGGTGTTTTCCCTCCGGGACGGAGGGAACTACGGAAGCCCTAAACCCCAGATGTTTTCCCTCCGGGACGGAGGGAACTACGCTCATCGTCCGGGCGGCTCCCAAATCGTAGCCCCCTCCCCAACACCAAATGTTCTTCGAACTGGAATTTTAGGAATTTTCGTGATATATAGTCTGCATGGCAAAAGATAATGTCGATTTAATTTGTGATATCAGCGAGTTGGCCGGGCTTTTTGAGAAAAGTCAGAGCCTCTCCGATTTCCTTCAGTCTGCCGTCAGCATCGTGGCGTTTCACATGCGGGCGGCGGTATGCAGTATCTATTTGTACGATGAAAATACGAAAGTGCTGACCCTGGCGGCGACTCAGGGACTCAACGCGGATGCGGTGGGCAAGGTGTCTCTGAAACTAGGTGAGGGCATTGTGGGGACGGCCATGAAGGAATTGCGGCCTATCTGTGAGGGCCACGGGTCGCTGAATCCGTATTTCAAAAGAATTGATGACATATTTGAGGAGAATTACGAGGCCTTTCTGGCGGTGCCCATCCTGTTACGCGGGGTGATGCGGGTGGGGGTGCTGGTGACCCAGGATCCGCAGCCGAATTATTTTCATGAGAATGATACCAAGGCCCTGAAAGCCATTTCCTCGCAATTGGCGGTGGTGATCGAGAATGCGAAGTTGCTGATGAGCCTGCACGAGGCCGAACAGCGTCAGTCCACGAGCCCGTCTGAGCAAAGCGAACATGATGAACAGACTCCCGCCTTTATCAAAGGGGTCACGGCTTCCTCGGGCATTGTGCGGGGAACCGCAGTGATTCTGAATGGTCACGGCTATGATGTGCTGACGGCTCCGGCCGAGGATGACGACCATCCTTATACTCTGGACGATTTCGAGTTGGCTTTGCAGGAATCGGTCGCCCAGCTCACGCTGCTGCAAAATCGGATGGAGGAACGCCTGGGGGACGTGGCATCGCTGATTTTCAACGCCCACTTGCTGATCTTAAAGGATCAGGGTTTCAGCGGGGAAATGCGGAAACTAATCAAGTCGGGAACCCCGGCGGATCGAGCGGTCACTAGCGTGGTGAACGATTACATCACCCTGTTTTCTAAAAGCAGTAACCCGCGCTTGCAGGAAAAAGTGTTGGATGTGAAGGATCTCGGACATCGCCTGTTGCGGAATATTCAGCAGCACGGGGAGGATGAGGGGGATTATGCGGGCCAGATTCTGGTCGCGAAGGAATTGGTTCCCTCCGATGTGCTGAAATTTGCGGCCCAGAATGTGGAGGGGATCGTGATCGTGCAGGGGGGCATCACCGCCCACATCAGTATTCTGGCCCGTTCGCTGCGGGTTCCGATGGTGTTTGTCGAGAACGAGGTGATTTTGGATCTGGCCGAGGGCACGCTCATTTTGATCGATGCCAATCAGGGCACCTTGTTCCTGGATCCCAGCGAGTCGGTGCTGAAGCAGTATGACGGGCTGGTAAACCGCCAGGAGGCGGAACGACTGTCCGTGCAACCGGAAACCTTCACGGTGGACGGCACCAAAATCAAATTGCTGTCCAATGTGAATCTACTGAGCGACATCGAATTCGCGGTGGAAAATCTGGCGGAGGGGATCGGACTGTATCGCAGTGAATTTCCGTTTATTATCCGCAATGAATTTCCCAGTGAAGAGTCGCAATGCCTGATTTACGAAAAAATATTTCAGGGGATGCCGGACAAGGAAGTGGTGTTACGCACCCTGGATGTGGGCGGAGACAAAAAATTGCCTTATCATCAACATGACGAGGAGGCCAACCCCTTTCTGGGATTGCGGGCCATCCGGTTTTCACTGAAAAATCTTCCAATCTTCAAGCAGCAACTCCGGGCCATGTTGCGGGCCGGGGTGAACCGGAAGTTAAAAATCATGTTCCCGTTTATTTCATCGGTGGATGATTTCCTGGAGGCCCGAGAGGTCACCATGGCGTGTATTCAGGAGTTGGAGGCGGAGGGTGTCCCCCACAACGCTTCACCCAAAATTGGACTGATGGTGGAATTGCCGGCCGCAGTCGAAATCATCGACGAATTAGCCCGGGCCGCGGATTTTTTCAGCATCGGCACCAACGATCTTATTCAGTATTTGTTGGCGGTGGACCGCACCAATGAGTCGGTGAGCAGCATGTACGTCTGCCATCACCCGGCGGTATTGCGTTCCGTGTATCGAATCGTGAATTCGGCCATCAACAACGATGTGGATGTGTCGGTGTGCGGGGATATGGCCTTGAATGAGGATATGCTGAAATTTTTGATCGGGATCGGAGTTCGAAAAATCAGCATCGATCCCCAACAAATTCCCAGAGTCCAGGCCTTTCTCAGTGGACTGCACACGGAGGAGGCAAGGCGACACGCCCGCAAGCTCCTTCGCTTCGGAACCTTGAAGGAAGTCAATCGCTTTCTGGAAAGTCTTGAGGAGAGGCAGAGGTCAGAGGTCAGAGGGGAGAGGTCAGGGACCGATGACCACTGACGAATGACTACTGACTATTGACCACTGACAAGTGACCAATGACAAGTGACCATTGTTGACTAGTGCCTTCTCTGTTCCACGGAGAGTTGATCGTGGAAGACGCGGGCCTGCTCGGCCCAGGCACTGTCCGGGAACTCCTGCTTTATCAGGTCGTACAGGGAAAGTGCTTTTTCGGCCTCCGATTGTTTTTCGTGGATACGGGCCTGACCCAGGAGGGCTTGAGGATAGAGGAGTTGCCCCGCGGTAATCGATTGAAATCCTTTCAGGGCGGCATCAAGATCGCCGAGAGATTCGGTACTCATCCAGGCGCCCCAAGTCGCATGATCGATCAGGGCGTGAGAGGGATAGAGGCTTTGGAAGCGCGTGTACAGGTCATGTGCGGACTCGAATTCACCGTCGTTATAGTAGAGCGACGCCGCTTGAAGCAGTGCCAGCGGGGCTTCGGGCTGGTTGGTGTACACCTCGGAAATCCCGGCCAGCACTTCCGCCGAATCGGCCTGGGTGTACGCGTTCAGCACTTCGGTGCGTAAATTAGTTTCACGGCCTTGCTTCCAAATGAACAAGGTGGCGACAATCAGGATGATCGCGATGATCGGTGCCGACCACCGCAGGTATTTTTCCCAATCGACGGTGGGTGAATCGGAGCTGGATGCGGAAGCGGAATGGGTGGGGGAGGGTGATGCAGACATAAATAGAATTCCTATCAGGTAAAGTAAACTTATCATATAGTGCAAGAAGGCAGTCGTGGGCAAGCCTGAAATCATAGAACTCGGTTCTGGACACTACTTCATTTTCCCGCAACAAAGGGGGGTATGAAAGTGATTTTGTTGATTATCGTCGGTTTGGTCTGGACAAGGGGGCTTGCAAAGGAATTGGAAACCCGCCTGCATGCCTACGATCATGCCCCGCCTGCGTTGGTGGAGCGTCAATTGCGCGCCCTGATTCCGGAAGGCCCCCGGGTGTCCATGAACCCGCAGGCCAGACAAGTGATCGTGATTGCGGATGCCGCGACCCACGACAAGGTGGCCTCCATGTTGCGGGAACTGGGAAGGCCCCGGGCAAACCTGCACTTCAAGGTGCGCCATAATCAGGAAGTTCGACACTTTTCGCTAATGGACGGGCTGTCCTTTTCGCTGCCGGTCAGCCGGACCCCGCCTACTTCGGTTGTCCAACAGGCCATCACCCGGCTGGACCCGGAGAGGCAACAGCTTCCGGTGGTGGGCAGTGCCCTACAGGTTCAGGCTATCTTATTAAGGGAGGGCCCGGATGTGGCCCGATTACGGGTTGTGCCCGCGGTGCTCTTCGGGGTGGCTCCCCCGTTCGAAGTGGTGGACTACCAGGAATTGGCCATGGATATTCTGATCACGAGTGAAGCCTATTTGGAACTGCAGGAGCACTTGTCCACGCACGATTTTTATCGGGAATTTCTGAAGACCCAGCCCGAGGCGAATAGGACCGCCCGTCCGGTCAGTTTGCTGATCTCCTTTGAACGACTCAGTTTCGGAACCGAAGCCGATCCACCCCCGCAGTCGGAGGACGATTAGAATACGGAATCTTCGAGTGAAAGAACTGGACCATTTGCAGTTTAATGCGTAGACTGTAGCCATGACTCTAACCGATTTAACTAATTCTGATGTGCCCGTGGTGTTGACTATTGCTAGTTCCGACAGTGGGGCTGGAAGTGGGGTGCAGGCGGACCTGAAAACCTTTTCCGTCCTGGACGTATTCGGCACCTGTGCGATCACCGCCGTGACGGCTCAAACCCCCACCGAATTGCGTCAGATATATCCCTTGCCGGCGAGTCTGGTGTTGGAACAAATACTGGCGGTAAGCGATGGGTTCCCCATCTCGGCGGCGAAAACCGGTCTGCTTCCCACCCGGGAATTGGTGGAAGTTGTGAGTCAGGCTGATGAAGTATGCGGAATTCCCATACTGGTGGTGGACCCGAGAATGATTTCCTCCGGGGGGATTCGTTTGATGGATGCGGATGCGGTCGAGGCACTTAAATCTCACTTATTGCCGGTGGCCCGGGTGGTGACACCCAATGTACATGAAGCGGAAATCCTGGCCGGATTCCCGATTGGGACGGTGGAGGATTTGCGCAAAGCGGCCATTACAATTTCCGAAAAGTACAACATAGCTTGTGTGGCCACGGGCGGATCGCTTCCCACAGAACATCTGGTGGATATACTTTGTGACGAGGGGGAGGTGTCTGAATTCACCCATCAGCGTTTGAAGGCGGTTCAGACGCATGGCGCGGGATGCACCTATAGCGCGGCACTCACTGCCTATATCGCTCAGGGGATGTTGTTGTCTGAGGCCGTAGTGAAATCCAGGGAACTGGTTACCGCCGCCCTCGAGCACGCATGGCAAGTGGGTCCCCATTATCCACTCCATCTCTCGGTTCGCTGACCCGATGTGATCTCGATGTGACCTTGTCAGGACTGGCCATCTGTATGTTGCTCGCCGCGGCGCTACAGCCGTGGCTTCCGGGACAGTGGCTGGCGGGTATGGGACTGCTGTCACTGGGAATCGCACTTTGGAATCCCTGGAAACGCCGCGCAGGATTTATCCTGTTTCCAATGTGTCTGCTGTGGGTGTTTGTGCGGAGCTTCCCCCCCGCGAACGATGTGGGGCATGTGCTTCCCCCCCGGCCTCAATCCGTGCGGCTGCAGGTTCAGGTGCGGGGGGATGCCCGGGTGGTGGAAGGGTTCCGCGGCGAACCGGAGCTGCGGGTCCCGGTCCGGGTCACCCGAGTGTATTCGGAAGGGACATGGAGGAATGCTGATGGCCGGGTTCAACTTCGCATGGCGGGGAAGGGCGCCCCGGTCTTCCTGACCGGGAGTCGCTGGGAAGCCACGGGGGTATTGCGACCCGACGACGCCCCGTATGTGGGCCTTTACCGGGCGGAATGGCGCTTTGAACCCGATCCCGAATCCGTTTCGACCCTGCCAGCTACACCCGCAACCGGAGTGGTCACTACCTTTTTCGAGGTCCGATCCTGGTTGTCGGATCGAATCGCCCGCAGCGCTGCGGACCATCCCCAAACGATTCCCTTGTTGCAGACCCTGTTGCTGGGTCAGCGAAGTGAACTGGATGAGACGACTCTGGCGAGATTTGCCCGGACGGGAATCGTGCATGTGTTTGCGATTTCCGGACTTCACATGGGGCTTTTGGCGGGGATGTTGTTTTTTTGCTGCCGCATGCTGCGGGTGCCGTACCGATTTTCGGGACTCTTCATACTTCCCCTGTTATTTCTTTTCGCTCTGTGTACGGGGATGCGGGCCAGCGCGCTCCGGGCCTGCATCATGATCGCCTGTATGTTGTTGGCGCCGGCGGTGTACCGGCGTCCGCAACTGAAAAACGGGTTTGCCTTGGCACTCCTGATCATTCTGGGGATTGCCCCGGGGCAGGTGTTGGATTTGGGGTTTCAGTATTCGTTTTTGTTGGTAGCGGCTTTGCTGGCCTTTGGACGCCCGCTGGGAGATGCCTTCATGGCGATGACCGCAGCGGATCCCTGGGCGCCGGAACGGCCCCATCTGCGCTGGTGGCGTCAAGTGGTGGCTCCCCGTCTGGAGGGAGCGTTGATGGTGACAGGAATTTGCTTTGTGATTTCAGCGCCGCTGACAGCCTATACCTTCCATTTAATTTCTCCGATTGGACTTGTGGGAAATCTACTGGCAATTCCGCTGGTGTTTTGGATTCTGGCAACCGGTTTCCCGGCCGTGGGAGGGTTGTTTCTCCCCGTCGAGGTTTCAGCGATTCTCTTATATCCGGCCCGGTTGGGTGCGGTCTGTTTGATGGACTGGGTGAACTGGTTGGAGAGTATTCCCGGGGGATATTTTTGGGTGCGCGCACCGGAATTATGGCAACTCTGGGTGTTTTATGGGTGCCTGGCGGTGTGGTGGCGGTTTCCCGCGCAAAAACGGGTCAGTCAGGCAGTGCTCCTCACGCTCGCCGGGTATGTGGCTTTGGACGCCTGGCAGTTTGCGAATCGGACGGAGGTGGTGGTGCTGGATGCGGACCGTGGACAAATGGCCTGGCTTCGGGCGGGGCGAAACGGGGTCGTTTTGGTGGACAGCGGATCGGACTGGTCAGGATGGGAAGGGGCGAAGGCCTTAAAAGAAAGGGGTGTGAACCGGGTAGAGACTCTCTTTTTCACCCACCCCGACCGCTATCATGTTGAAGGATTTCGTCATATCCGGGAAACCCACATTCCCGATCAAATCCGGGTGGCCACCCCGGATCAGACTCATTCCTTATTCACAGACCTGACTCCCACTCCCTCCGGAGTTCATCGAGGAGCGGTTTTCGAAACCGCCGGCTGGACGGTGGAGGTGATGCATCCGGATGAGAGTATACCTTCCGGACGCGCGGATGATCGAAGTCTGGTTCTGCGTTTCACAAGGGGTTTTCATTCCGTGCTGATCATGGGAGGGGGTGGGAAGGCGGTTGAACGCAGGCTGTTGGAACAACCCGGACCTCTGGCTTCCAGGCTGGTATTGGCCGGGCATCCACGCTCGGGAGAGTTGCTAACGTTTCCTTTTCTGGACCGGGTACAGCCGGAGAAGGTGATTTTTTCCGGGCAGGGATTCGGTGGGCACACTCCCGGGCGTGAGTCGGCGGAATCCAGGGTGGTGGAACATAACATCCGTATTTTCCGGGCTACTACCTCCGGCCCGTTTGTCCTGGAATTAAACTAACTTTTCACAACTTTCGAATATGAAACCCTCCAGTTAAACGCTAATGCTTGGTATCCTCATGGGGTCGGCAGCGTGGGTAGCAGATGCGGTGATCAGTTGGCATTTTTATCCAGGAGCGTTGCTCCTAGCTGTTGAGTTTTATCCCTTTTGGATAAAGAAATGCCCCAAATGGATGGTGGTGGAGTCCAGAACTCAGTTTATATAGTATTTTGACAGCAAGGGTTCGCAGATTCAAATGTGAGTTTATGATCAACTTCCAAACTCTGAGCTCGCTCGGAGTGCGGAGAAATTCACTTCACACACCATCTCCCGCCCCCAATCCTCCCCCACCCCGCCGCCGTTAGCTTCCCGCCTGCGGGAAGCTAACGGCGGCGGGGTGGGGAGGTGGGGGTGTGAACGGTGAATTCCGGTATTAATCTTCCGCACCGTGAGGCGAGCTCAGGGTTTGGTTTATTCGATGAACATCCATTTGGATTTGCGATGAACTTTTGTAAAATCCGTCCACAAACTGAGGTCTGGGAGTCAATCAGCCACGCAGATAAATATATTCATCTTATCCGTTGTACGGCGCAGCCATCGTTGGTTTTTATTTTCTTCCATCCGTTCTCCGGCTCAGCCCTCCGTTGGTCTACAATTTTAGTAGCATTTTTACTTAGAAAATCCGAAAGAATTCCCTAAGCAGAGTTGCTGCCGCACACTGCGGGTCCCCATCAGTTGATCGAAAAAGGCGGGGCGGGAGCCTTGGGTCGCAAACAATCGTTCCGATCCCAAGTGATTCCGAAGTGCGCGCAACAGGTGGACAGCCGCGGTTAGCGGGAGAAGGTCCTCCTCCGGGTTTCGCCGGAAGAAGAATCCATGCCAGACCCCTGTGGGAGTTTCGAAGGCCCGAGGCATCACAGAAATCCCCGGAAGTTGCAGGGAAGCGGCAATCGTTTCGGCCGCTATCCCGCTTAAATCGGGCATGACCCAGCATTGAAACGAAAGGGGGCCGCCACGGTCCACCCAGACGTCAGAAATCGCCTCGCTCCAGACCGTCAGGGGATAAAGGCGGGCGGACTCACGGCTGACAATGGCCGGGGAGGGAGGGGTCCAGTCGGAAGGTGGAGACGAGGGGTCAGTGTCGAGCACGGTTAAATCGAGGGAGGTTAATTCCGGATCCGTGGCTTTCAGGGTCCGGGCCAGTTCGCCCTGACTCTGCCCATACACCAGAGGCAGGGGGAGTTGTCCCACGAAACTTTTCAGTTCCGGGTCCGGCATGGGGCCATCCACGATTGCCGCGAGCGGAATTTCCCGATCAAGCACCATGACCGGAAGTGAGGCCTTTGCGCAGGCATGCAGCATATTCTGGAGGGTGGATCCGTAGGTGTAGCAACGCACACCCAGATCCTGTAGATCCACCACCATCAAATCCAGATCGGTCAACCACTCCGCTTTGGGGCTTCGATACTCCCCGTATAAACTATGCACCGGCAACTGCCAGCGGGGATGCAGAGAATCGTCCACCTGTTCTCCCGCGGCGGCCTTTCCGAAAAACCCGTGCTCGGGGGAAAATAATCGGCTTAGCTTCCATTCGGACCGTTGCACTAACGCGTCTACCGCATGGGTTCCATTCGGAGTGACGGATGCGTGATGACCGAGAAAACCGACTTTGGCCCCAACCATAGGCAATGAATCCAGGTGCAGCAGCCGGTGGAGACCGCTCATGATCCACTGAGTGCTTTTCGGACCAATTCCTCTACCTCCAAACCGTCAGGATGGGTGTGTTGAACCTTCTCCAGCAATTTTCGGGCTTCCTGTTGCTTGTAACCCAGTGCGACCAGAGCTAAAATAGCATCCCGCAGATTACTGGACATCCCGGGCTCGGACGAGCGCAGTTCCAGGGATTCCGCTGCGCCCAGTTTATCTCTCAATTCAACCACCATCCGCTCGGCCATTTTTTTTCCAATGCCGGAAATACTGCTGAGGCGTTTGACATCGCCATCCGCAATCGCACGTTTGAGATCGCGCAGCGGAAGTCCGCTCAATGCGGTGAGGGCAAGTTTGGGGCCGATACCGCTGACCTGAATCAGGCGCTCGAACATCCCACGCTCATCCAAACCGGCAAAACCATACAGGGTGAGGGAATCTTCGCGAACCACCAGATAGGTGTAGAGCTTCACCTCCTCGCCCGGCAGGGGGAGGGCATCATAAGAGGACAGAGGAATCGGCAGGTGAAATCCAATGCCTCCGGTTTGAATGACGGCATGGGTGGGAGATTTCTCCACTAACCGTCCCAAAATGCATTCAATCATAGGCGTGGGCGGAAGTAGCCTGTTGAGTTGAGGTAATCCAGTCTTCGAGAACCGGGGCCGGTAGACTGCCGGTTCTCCGATCCATTTCCCTGCCCTGATAAAGCAAGACCACGGTGGGAATAGCAGACACATTAAAGTAACTGGCGGTCCCGGGCGCATCGTCCACATTGACAGCCAACACCTTGATGGAATCCTTGAGGGATTCGGCGGTCTGGTTGATAATCGGCTTAAATCCAAGACAACTGCCGCACCAGGGAGCCCAGAAATCGAGCAGCACCCAATCCCCGGATGCGCGTAGGTTTTCTTGAAACGTGTCGTCTGTAGTCTGTTTGAGGAGGGGGCCTACTCTGTTATTGGTTCCTATACCAACAAAATTAAAGCTTTGCACCAAAGCAAAGGCCCCTACAATCACCAGTAAAATCACTATGTCTTTTTTCATGAAAGATGTGTCGTCCGGAATCGGGAGGGCTTACTCTCACTCCGTCTTTTCCAAATGGCTATTTTCCGGAATTTCACCATTCAGAAGCCTGGCGGACGCGGTGAGGTTGTCAGTGGAAATTACTTCCACTAATCCAACCACTTCACCTTCGGATACCAGAATTTGTTCTTCCGTTCCGGGAAGCGTGATAATCTGAGGTGAATTTCGGACAAATAGGCGGTCTCCCTCGGCTAAACTGCCCGCTTCCTGAAGGGTAATGTGGAGAATGCCGTTCTCATATGCACCCAATCCGAAGGGTTTTTCGCTTTCCACTTGGTTACGGGTCTTGAGTGTGGATTCACTGGGAACGGTCGCCACCGCTTCGCTCATCTCATGTTCAACTTCCGGTTTCGTGGTTGTGTCGGATGATGTGGAATCGGACTCGGTGGGGGCCGGAGTGGGGGTGGCTGCAGGCTGGCTGCGCCGAAAAGCTTCCAGTGGTTCGATAATACTGCTGTCGACCGTGCGTGCCAGGTGTTGAAGACGCTGGTCGTCAGGAGCCATTTCGAATCCGTGAGTGCACAGGTCCACTGCCAGTGGGA
Source organism: Kiritimatiellia bacterium (assembly GCA_018401235.1). Lineage (GTDB taxonomy): Bacteria > Verrucomicrobiota > Kiritimatiellia > SS1-B-03-39 > UBA6053 > UBA6053. Next base: position 15,985 of record JAGYLC010000016.1, on the reverse strand, counting down.
TCTGACTGTCATAAATGATGGTACCGGTTTGTTGGCGAATGACCACCACCCGGTAATCTTCCATCTCCGGTTCTTCGGAAGGGGTGCAGTGATAGGCCACCCAGCCAGAGGCTTCCGGAATATTCAGCAACACCAATTCGGAACGGATTTCAGCGGGTTCCTCAGGCCGCCGGGGAGCGGCGGGTGAGGTGGACTGACAGCCCGAGGAAGTAAGTAAGCAAGTTCCTCCAAACAAACATAACAGGAATCCTTTCAGGAAACCTGCGTGTAAAACCGGAGTGTCCATAGGATTACTCCGATGTTTTGTTAGCAGTTTTTTTGCGTTTGATACGACGGTTACGTGCTTTACGTTTAGAGATTTTTCTTAGTTGTTGACCCATAGTGACGCATATCTGCCATGAAAGCGGTTGAGGAGCAACTCAATTATTCAAGAATCTTCTTTAGCGATCCAATCCAAACTTTCTCTGCAGTTCCCTCAGCCCCATATGCAGTATGGTGGGACGACCAAACGGAGTCGTGTAGGGCATCTGGCAGGCCGCGAGTGCGGTGAGTAGTTGTTTGCATTCTTCGGGCGAATAACGGCCTCGTTTTTGGGCTGCCACGTAACAACAGGATCGGGCAAGCCTCTCCTGTTGCTGCCGGGGTGTTTTGACCCGCGCGGCCTGTGGATCGACTTCCATGGCCAGTTCTCTGACCGTCGACCCGGGGTCACAGTCCCCCATCCAGGCTGGCATGGCCTCAATCAGAAAATTGTTGTCGCCAAAGGGAGCCACGTCAAATCCCAAAGCCTGCAAATCCTCCAGTCGTTCGAGTATTTGCCTGGTTTCGGAAGGATCGCATTGAAGGGTTTCCGGTACCAGCAAGGGTTGCGAGTGCACTTTTCCCTGCTCCAATTGGGCTTTTGCCCGCTCAAATAGGATGCGTTCACTGGCGGCGGCGGGGTTCATGATCATCATGCCGTCCTCCGTGCGTAGCAAGCAGAAGGTTTCACCGACCATGCCCAGCACTTCCGCTTCTTTCCAGGGGGTGGTCGGTTCAGCGGATGAAGGAGGAGGGGCCGAGTGGGCTGCGGTATCACCATGGGGTGCGGGGGGGCGTGATTCCGGGGGAAGAGTCGGGGGCAGGGGCGGATAGGAGGGAGCAGGAGTGGCGGGTTCCGGCAAGGTCGACTGGCGATGTTCGCTATGAAGTCTGGGCGGTGCTGTTTGCGGTGGGGGAGGTTCGGGGGCGTGAGGAAAGCCCGAATCCGAGTTGGCCGCCTCCTCCTCGCGAAGCGAAGCACTCAAGGCGTGGATCAGCGCATCCCGAATCAGCGTGCTGGGACCAAATCGTACTTCCCGTTTGGTGGGATGTACATTGACGTCCACCCAGTCGGGGGGCATATCCAAATGCAAAAAGACTACGGGATTGCGTCCCCGGGGCAGACTGTCGGCGTAGGCTTCGCGGATCGCGTAGCCCAGGACGGGCGCAGTAGCAGGGCGGCGATTCACCAGCGTGACCTGGTCACGTCGATCACTGCGGTGAAGCGTCGGAATACCGGCGAATCCGTGGATATGCAAATCTCCCTGTCGAAAATCGATGGCTTTGAGGTTTCCCAATATTGCCCCCCCGTGGATATCGGCAATGCGATCCTCGAAGCGGTTTTGCACCGGATACCGATCCAATTCCCTCCCGTCGACTTTCAGAACCAAGGTGATTCCGGGGTGGGCGAGGGCGAACACCTGAAATAACGCCCGTATGTTGCCCAATTCGGTGGATTCTGTGCGCAAGAACTTTCGCCGGGCGGGAACATTGAAAAAGAGATTGCGCACTTCAATGCGGGTGCCGGTGGGACAACCGGTTTCCTCCACTGTCCGCAGGGTGCCGCCATCGAGTTCCACCCGGGTACCACTGAGATCCTGCTCCCGACGGGTGATGAGCAGGAACCGGGACACCGCCGAAATCGCGGCCAGTGCTTCGCCCCGGAATCCCATGGTGTCAATGGATTCGATATCGTCCACGTCCCGTATTTTGCTGGTGGCATGCCGCTCAATCGCCAGCAGCGCACTCTCCCGGTCCATACCGTAGCCATTATCCGTCACGATCACGGCCTTGCGACCGCCCTGCAGCACCTCAACCTCAATCCGGTCCGCCCCTGCATCCACCGCGTTTTCCACCAGTTCTTTGAACACGGAGGCGGGACGTTCGATCACCTCCCCGGCGGCGATTTTGTTGCAGACGTGGTCGCTGAGGACCTGGATACGATGGGAGGGGTCAGCGGGCATATTCGACCGAGCGGGTCTCCCGAATCACCGTAACTTTAACTTGTCCGGGAAACTGCACTTCCTTTTCGATTCGCCCGCTGATATCACGGGCCAGGGTGGTTAATTGCTCGTCGTCGACGTCGCCGGGCTCGACCAGCACCCTCAATTCGCGACCCGCCTGAATGGCATAGCTGCGGGTTACTCCGGGGAAACTGCTGGCAATTTCCTCGATGTCGCCCAGGCGTTTCAGGTACTGGTGGGTATTTTCATTGCGGGCTCCGGGGCGGGCAGCGGTGATGGCGTCGGCGGCCATGGCCAGATGCGCATAGACGCTTTCGGGTTCGACTTCCCGGTGATGGGCGGCGACCGCATTGACAATCAGCGGTTTTTCGCCGAATTTCTTCAACAGATCCCCCCCGATAATGGCGTGGGAGCCTTCGACCTCGTGGGTGAGGGCCTTGCCGATGTCGTGAAGGAGTCCGATCCGTTTGGAGGTGTCGATATCCAACCCCAGTTCAGCGGCCATGCTGCCCATGATATGCGCCATTTCAATGCTGTGATTCAGCACGTTCTGGGAATAGCTTTGACGGTACTTCAAGCGCCCGAGGGTATGAATAATTTCGGGATGGACCTTGGTCAACCCCAACTCGAACACCGCGTTTTCACCCGCCTTGCGAATCGTATCCTCCACTTCACTGCGTACCCTGGCCACGGTTGCCTCGATGTTCGCGGGGTGAATGCGTCCATCCAGGATCAAGCGTTCCAGAGAAATACGTGCAATTTCGCGCCGCATAGGGTCAAAACCGGAGAGAATAACCATTTGCGGGGTGTCGTCGATCATCACATTGACCCCGGTTTCGGATTCGATGGACCGTATATTCCGTCCCTCTTTTCCGATAATCCGGCCTTTCATCTCCTCGGAGGGTAAATGTACCGAGGTGGTGGTGACATCGTGGACGGTATCCGCCGCATAGCGTTCGATCGCGTAGGTGATGATTTTTTGGGCTTCCTGCTTGGCCTTCCGCTGCATGTCGCTTTGCACCTGACGGATCAGATTCGCCGATTCGCCGCGGACCTCGTCCTCGATTTTCGACAGCATTTCGGCACGCGCCTGCACGGCGGTTAAGCCGGCGATTTCCTGCAGGCGGGTTTGCTGTTCCGCCATTAATTCCTCGAATTCGGCCTGACGGGCACTCAACTTTCCTCCCGCCTCCTCTATTTCTTTGAGGCGCAACTCCACTTTGGATTCACGGGAATCCAAGGTGTTCGATTTATGTTCCATGAGCACAACGCGCTCATGGTGATTGTCTTCCATCGCTTCCAGTCTCTGTCGCCGCTCCTTGTATTCCAGATCAAACTTTTTGCGGGAACTGTTCAGAACTTCCTGCGCCTGAGCCTGAGCTTCGCGTATACAAAGGGTTGCTTCCTGGTGGGCCTTCTTGAGCATATCCTCAACCGAGGACTCACCATTCCGATGCGCAACCCGTTGCACATGCCAGTTCCAGAACCAGCCAAGTGCGGCGGCAGCAAGCGTGGTAAACCAAGCTAACCACCATTCTACCATTGTTTCACCTCCATTCCCGCCCGAATGGTAGGTCCGGACAGGTGTAATTGTTATAAAACAGTACTGTACCCCTTTTTAAGAAAATATGAAAGCTCACAATCCCATGAATTGACGTGGCGTGCGCAACCCCGAGTTTGTACCGATATTTTTTTGGAGGGGTCCACGGATAGCCCTGCCGGACCACGGATAGAAATATGCTGAAAACTATCACTTTTTTATTCCTTTTTCACCTTTGGAAATTTTTCCGTACCCATCCGTGGTCCGGCAAAGCTATCCGTGGTCCATTACCAAAATCGTTCTCTTAATCGTAATCGAAAAATCAATCAGAAGATCCTCTTTTGTAGAGCCGTCGTATCCAGGTGTCATCATCGTCTTCGAGAAGTGGAGCGGGATCGGCGGGCGGTTCTTGCCACTGATGTCGCTTCATCACCACCACCACCGCGTCCGTCTCCCCCGCACGTCGGAGGGCGAGTCGGGGATCGTCGATGTTGTGTACATGCCGTCCCAGATGAAAGTCGAAAATCGCGGAATTGACACCCACCACGTGCAAGAGTCCGGCCTCCCGGGTGTGGGGTTGCGCGGCTTGCAGGAATCGCATAGTGCGATAGTCATCGGAGGCGCGGATCCCGATCCATTCCCCCGCGCTGATGAAGCCTGCGAGCAGCAGCAACAGGTGAAAATGCCTGCGGGTGAGCGTCGGTTGCAGGTGCAGAACCATTACCCAGGCCGTGGGTGGTATCAACAGCAGGGCGTAGTGGCGTTGCTTGCTCACGGTCAGGCTGAGCAGGAGGAAGGTGACGGCCAGCCAAGTCCAGGCGGTACGGGATTCGAGGGAAGCGATTTTGCCGGAAACTTGTTTGTAGCAGAAAATCGGCACCAGAAACGAGGGAAGCATCACCAGAGGAAGGGTGTAGAAGTAGTAATACCAGGGATTAGCGTGAGCACTTTCGACAAAGGTATCCGTGAGATCCTGCCGCAGGGCGGAAAAGGCCACCGGGTCGAAATACAAATATGCCGCCCAGGATCCAATCAGGACCGCGGGCAGTAGCAGGGCTCCGAGAAGAAACGACAGTTTGGGACGATAAATTCGGGCCAGCAAGAGGAATAGCACCATGGGAATGATGAACCCGGCCGGTCCCTTGGAGAGGCAGGCGAAACTGATTCCGATACCCGCCACCAGGCCCGCCTGACGCTGCCAGGCCACCACCACCAGCAGGATACCCGCGAGTTGAAGAAAATCGGTTTCTGCCTGCGGACCGAATCGCCAGAAACCCAGCGTGAACAGAGCGAGCAGAGCGGTGGCTATGCCATCGGACTGGGACAGGTGCATCAGACACCAGAGAGCCCCGCAGGCAAACAGAATAAAAAAGAGTCTTCCTGCCAGTGCGGAATGGTGTTGGCCGCTTATGGCAAGTCCCGCGGCAGACACCCAATAGGCCATCGGGGGTTTACGGAAACGGGGTTGATTCTGAAATTCGGGCCGGAGGATACTCCCGGATTCGACCATATTGCGGGCGGTGACTAAGACCCGGAGTTCCTGTTGACGAGTGGGGGGGCGGATGCTGGCGGAGGGGATCCAGAGAATCAACGCCAATACATAGACTTGCCAGGCACGCATCAGGGATCGGGCGTGTACACGAACACGATGGGAAAGTGATGTAAAACGGGCTGTACCCAATCCAGAAGGTCGCGGTGGGTCCGCTGCGCATCCATGTATACGAACAGCGCGGGTTTGCGCTTGTGCTCATCCTCAAGATAGGCGACCCATTCCTCCGGAGTTTCCAGGGAAACCCGGGTTTCCAGCACCGTGGGGCGTCGGGTATCACCCCAGACTTCCTCCAACTCCATGACTACGGCGGTTAGGTGATCACCACCGGAATCGCGGAGGTGCAGTTCCACGGGTTGGGAGGGACGCTCCTCGCGTATCCGGAATGTGGGATCGGGAATAAACGCCCGGTAAAAAAGCTGGCCCGCAGGGGGCGGTTCCACCCGGACATTGTCCAGTTGCTGCTCCATCAGCAGTAACTCGTTCGCCCGGGCCCGGATGGTTTCCAAGCGGAGAGCTTCTCCGAAGTCCACGGTGAGAAAATAAACCTTCGGTTCCTGCCGATGGAGTTTCGCTCCTAATTCGCCCAAATCCTCGGGGTCGTCCATCTGATCGATCCGTACGGTAGGGGCCTCATTGCGAAAGTGTAGGCTGAGATCGATTTCCGGAGGGTACTCCTCCTTGGAGGCGGGGCGGAGTCGAAGCAACACCGGCTGTCCCTCCGGTGCGGGCGACTTCGAACTACGGATGAAGTGGCCATACACACCGGTTTTGGAGCCTTGGAAGGGAAGGTCGAACACGGTGTTGGTGAGATTGAAAGTGGAGGCGATGCAGTTGGGATCGTACTCGTCGGGAGCGTAGACTTCCGTGCCTTCTTCGATGCGGGAGGGCAGGGTGGGGGCCCCGGTGAATACCCAGGGGGTGCGGGGCATGGGCTGGCCCTGATAGGTCACCAAATCCTCGATGGGCATGCGGACGGGGTCCGTTTCTCCTTCCGGGTTCCATTCTATATCTGCCATAATTCGATCCCCGCGTGGCCAGAATCGATGCTCACGCGACGAAACCGGTCCTCCGGGGCGGGCTCCGATCTTCCGCATCGCCTCATGAATATCGCTGGGTTTGGCGTAGGAGACCACCAACGTCTCATAGTCCTGACCGCTCCGTTCGGATATGACTAGAAACTCCACTATTTCTTCATTGCGGAGTCCGGTATAGCGTCCCCAAACAGTCACCTCTTTTGACTCCAGGTCCGCGACCACGAACGGAGCCGTCCAAAATTGCTCCGAGTCACGGAGGGCGGTTTCGACCTGTTCATAGGTTTCCACCGCGGCAGGCTTGGCCGTGACCGGTACGGAAGGAGAATCGGAAGGGGGAGGGGTACTATTCAAATACTGGCTGAACAGCAGGGCGAGAATTTCGAGGAGGGAGGGGAGGGAGGTCATAAAGAGGTGGATTCCAGTAATCCGTCCCGACGCAGCAGCGCATCCGGATCGGGTTCGCGTCCGCGGAAGGCTTGAAACAGGTCCATGGGGTGACGACTTCCCCCCTTGGACAGAAGTTCTTCGCGCAGGGACCGAGCGGTGTGGGGATCAAACAGTCCTTTTTCCTGAAAGCTCGAATACACATCGGCCTCCAAAACCTCCGCCCATTTGTAGCTGTAGTAGCCCGAGGCATAGCCTCCCGAAAAAATATGCTGAAAGCTCGGGGACATCGCAATGCCTGGCTGGGGAGGAAAAAGCGAGGTGTTGCGGGTGACCTCCTGTTCGAAGGCGATCAGGTCCGCTCCCAACTCTTCCGGCGGAGTGCTGTACCAGGCGAGATCCAACAGACCGAAGTTCAACTGACGCGCCGCCTGATAGCCCTTTTGAAAGGTTTTGCTGGCCAGAATACGTTCGATATATCGGTCGGGAAGCGGAGTGTCGTCCTGATAGTGACGGGCGTATTCGCGCAGAAAATCGGGTTCCTGCAACCAGTTTTCCATCAGTTGCGAGGGGAGTTCCACAAAGTCCCAATACACGCTGGTACCCGCCACGGAGCGGAAGCGGCATTCGGACAGCAATTCGTGCAGGGCGTGGCCAAATTCATGAAACAGGGTTCTCGCCTCGTCCATGGTCAATAGGGCGGGCTGATCGTCCACTGGCGGGGTGAAGTTGCAGACGATACCCACGCTGGGGCGTTGAACCTTTCCTCCCCACAGACCCTGACCCAGCAGCGGCACCATCCAGGCCCCCGGTTTTTTGGTCTTGCGGGGGAAGGGGTCGATGTACAGATGCCCGATTTCGGAACCGTCTTCCGCCTGTTCCACCCGGAAGGTGCGCACCTGGGGATGGTTGACCGGGAGGTTGTCCACCTTCACAAAGGTGAGACCGAACAGGCGGCTACCTAATGAAAAAACAGCCTGCAGAGTGGATTCGAATTCGAACCAGGGGCGCAATTCCTCCTGAGTGAGATCAAACTGCTCCTGGCGCAGTTTTTCCGCGTAAAACGCGTAATCCCAGGGATTCAGAGTCTCTTCCCCGGTTTCCGCCTGCTTGCAGGCGCGAATCGCCTCCAAATCGCGTTTGGCCGCAGGCATCACCACTGGCAACATGCGCTCGTAGAATGCCTGCAAGGTATCCCGGTCCGCAGCCATGCGGCGTTCGAGGGTGTAGTGGACATGGTCGTCATAACCCAACAATCTTGCCCGGCGATAACGTAGATCCAAAATGCTGCGGATGAGATCCTGATTGGAATACTCGCCCTCCACGCAGCGGCTGCCGTAAGCGGTCCACATCTGTTTGCGCAATGCCGCATCCGGCGCATAAGTCAGGAACGCGGTTAGACTCGGGGCATCCAGAGTAAATTTCCATTCATCGGGCCGATTTCCCTCCTTGGCCGCGGATTTGGCGGCAGCTTGTGCGGACTGCGGCAGGGCTCCGACCAGATCCGCGTCGTCCGTCCACAGCGCGAAGGCCTGGGTGGCTTTGAGCACATGTTCGGCAAAGCGGGGAGAGCAGGTGCTAAGATCCTGATCCAGTTGACGCAGGGTTTGCTGATCTTCCTCGCTTAGCGAAGCCCCGTTGCGACGGAAGCTCTGTAGATGATTTTCCAGTACTGTGGCCTGTTCGGGATCCAGTTGAAGATCCTCTTTTCGGGCCGCCACCGCCTCGATGCGGGCATAGAGGGCCTTGTCAAGAATCACATCGTTGCGGAATTCGCTCAGTTTCGGAGGAATTTCTTTGGCCAGGGCCTGGATCGCGTCGTCCGCGTCCACGTGCAGGAGATGATAAAACACCGAGGAAACGCGGTCCAACCACTCGTCGGCGGCCTCCAGGGCAGTCAGGGTGTTGTTGAAATCGGGCGGCTCCGGGTTGGCGGTGACAGCCTGGATGGATTTCCGGGCTTGCACCAGCGCGGCCTCAATAGCCGGCATGAAATCATCTGTTTGTACCGAATCCAGGGGGAGAGGGTGATGGTCGTATTCGAGGGCGAGGAGGGGATTGGGTCGAGTAGACATAGGGATTTGGTTCAGTCTTGGTCGTGGGGCTGAATGCAGACCTGATTGCAGATACTGCATTCCTCGCTGTTGCCGGAACAATCCTGGCGACAGCGAGTGAGCAATTTACGGAATTCGGCCACTTCCGGCTCGCCGCTCTGCCAGACTTTTACAAACGCGCACAGGCGGGTACTGGCCTCGATACTCAGCAAATGCTCGATTTTGCAGGCGTCGATTTCCGCCTGGTCCGGATCCAGCCCCAGCACCTCTCCGAACAGCACCTCCAGCAATTTATCGTTCAGTTCCACCAACTCCGCCAGCCGCTGGCCTTCCTCGCTTAATTTGAGAAAGCGATTTTCATCCTCCACCACCAGACCGCGTTTTTTCAGTGGTTTGAGGGAAATGGAGCAACTGCCCCGGGTGATATTCAGTGCTTTGGCGATATCCGTGACCCGGGCATAGCCGTGATCCTCCAACAACTGCTTGATCGCCATCAAATAATGGGCGGCACTGTGGGTGATTTGATTGTCTTCGAACTCTTTCCAAACGTCCTGGCTCATGCGATTATCCTGAATTTCCGGTTTGTGAATATCCCTAGAGTTACCCGTCCTCCTCAAAAAATGCAAGTCGGTAGCTTCGGGGACTTTCTCTCTGTCCCCGCGTTAGACTCAAGCGCTCACGGACGCGAGGCTGCGAGATCCTGGGCCTGTTTTACACAATCCGAGACGCTGACTCCCCGGTAGCTGCTGCCGCAAAAATGAAGCCCGCCCAGGGAATCCGCCCGTTGGGTGAGTTGGTCCACCCAGTCCAGATGACCCAATTGGTAACCGGGATTGCCGTGTGGCCAGCGTTGCAGCCAGTGGGCCAGCGGGGTTTCGGGAATGAAAGGGCAGATGCTACGGAGGGCCTGAATCGCGGGGGCAATCAGGGCGGAGTCCTGTCCGGATTCGATGGCGTCTTTCGCATGGGGGCCGCCCAGAAACAGCCGGCACACAAAACGGTTGTCGGCTTCCCGTTCCTCGAATTTATTTCCGGTCCAGGTGCAACCCACCAGCAGGGTTTCCAGGGGATGGGCGGCCATGAACCCGAATCCGCGAGGGCGTTCTGAAATGTCCGTACAGTCAAATATCAGCGACAGGGTAGCGGAACTGGAGGAGACCTGCCGGGTCAAATACTCGTGGAGATTTTTGTCCACATCCGCGAACAGCGGGGCGGCCTGGCGGGCGGGCAGGGCGATGATCACCTGGTCGAAAGAGTGGCCTTCCACGTCCCATCCTTGGGCGGTTTTTTGGATGCGTTGTACCCGGTGATTCAGACGCAAAACCTCACCGAGTCGCGAGGCCAGGGTGTCGGGCAGAAGTTGCATTCCTTGCTTCAGGGAGGTGAACAGGGCGGGGGCGGTGCCCTCGCGTTGGCGGGCGTTGGCTTCTTTCATCATGGAGGCCATGCCACGCACCAAGCTGCCGTGTTTGGCTTCCAGGGTCAGTAGCCGCGGAAAGGTGGCGGCCATGCTCATGTCTTCGGGATCGCCGCCATAGATACCGCCCAGCAGGGGACCGGCGAGGCGCTCGAGGGTTTGCTGTCCAAAATGACGGCGGGTAAAATCGGCCAGGCTCTCATCTCCCTCCACGGGTCGATGGCGCATGAAAGGTTCCATCAACATGCGCAGCTTGCCCAGGGGACTCAGCAGCGGGGTGGTGAGGATGGGGGTGACTTTTTGGGGAATGAACAGCTTACACCCGGCGGGGAAGGGGTGGAGGCGGCCTCCATGTAAGATGGAAAAGGACCGCTGATGGTCATTGGAGGGCAGTAGTGCGGATTCGATGCCCAACTCCCGGCACAAATCGATGGCCCAGGGCTTTTCCGTCAGCAGCGAATCCGGCCCGCCCTCCAGCAGGCAGCCTTCCACTTCGCGAGTGACCATTTTGCCACCCGGTCGGTTGGACGCTTCAAACAGGGTGGGGGTATGCCCGGCTTTGCGCAGATACCAGGCGGCGGACAAGCCCGCGATACCGCCGCCGATAATGGCGATGTGTTGACCAGACCTCTGAGCACTCATATCGGCAGTCCAATCCAGGCTTTGAGCAGTGACTGCATCAGGGGCATGGTGCGGGCGGTGGTGCCGGTTACTTCCTCGTGAGAGAGGGGGTTGGAACTGATTCCGGCCGCGAAGTTGGTCATGCAGGAGATGCCGGATACCGTGATCCCGGCAGCGTGCGCGAGAATGGCCTCGGGAACCGTGGACATGCCCACCGCGTCGGCTCCCAAAGTTTTCCAGGCCCGCACCTCCGCCGGGGTTTCATAGACCGGACCCCTGGTGGCCATGTACACTCCTTTTTTCAGGGAGACTCCTGCCTGTAGGGCGGCATCCAACAGTTTCTCCTGTCCGGAGCGGGCGTAGACATAGCTCAAATCCGGGAAGCGGGGTCCCCAGACGGATTGGTGGGGGCCCACCAGAGGATTATCGCCGATGGCGTTGATGTGATCGGTGATCATCATGAGGTCGCCGACCGCAAAGGCCGGATTGATGGCCCCGGCACTGTTGCTGAGCAGCAGTTCTTTCACTCCGGCCTGAAGACAGAGATAAATCGGAATCGCAATCGGGGTCCAGCCTTCGCCTTCATAGAAATGCCGGCGTCCTTTGAAAATCCATACCGATTGCCCGGCCTCCTCGCAGAAAGCCAGTTCGCCGCTGTGCCCCACCACACCGGGAGAGCCCAAACCAGGAATATCCGCAAAGGAGAGTGATTTCACCACCTTGAGTTTTTCCGTGACCCCACTCCAGCCGGAGCCGCAAATGACAGCTTTGGAGGCGGAAAGATCGCCGAAGTGGGCGTGAAAAACGGAAGCGGCTTGTTTGTATTCAGGTAAGGTCATGGCCTATAAATGTAGAAGTGATAAAAAAACGGAAGGGTCAGTCGATGTGAGTTTCAAATCCGGCCTCGGTTGCGAGGCGCTTTTGACGGTGATCAAAGCTGATGAATTTTTCAGCACCCAGAACTTCAGCCATCGCCACGTGGAGGATGTCTAGACTGCGAGTACCTATGGATTGTGAAAAGGTTGCACTCAGCCGTTCGGCTTCCTGATACACCAAATCTATATCCGCCATTTTTTGAATAAACATGTTTGATTGTACATCGACAAGAAAAAGCCTTAGGGAAGCTTCTCGTTGGGCGGGACTAATTTCTTTTCGAAATACCCGCAAACGCATTGCATTGCGCAGTTCCAGTTGGTGCAACCAAGTTAAAAAGACCGGAAACTGTATGGACCCGAAAACATCCGCCGCTTTTTGACTATGAGCATCACGTGTGTAAAGAGAACAGATAACGCCAGTATCAACGTATATTCCACTCAACGCTCGCCCCGCTCTTCCGCAAGTAACTCACTTGCCGGGATGGTTAAAATGTCATCGGGATAGATTTTTTTTAAACGAGAGAGGTAATCTGGTTTTGGTTCGCACACAACGGGGTCCGAGGCGCAAGGTGAGAGCGTCGCCACTCTTTTATTTCGTCGGCGGATCTCCATGGTTTCGCCTTGGGACACGCGTTCCAAAACCCTGCGAGTATCGTGTTTTAATGTTCGAATAGGTATTGATTTCATAAGTGTCACTTTATTGTGTCACGTATTTGCTGTCAATAAATTATTACAAACGCTCAATAATAACGGATTCAGACTTGGGAGCGGAATCACCCAGGGTGATGGCATTGTCTAAAAGTTCTTTGGCCTTTTCCGCGCGGTCGGAGTGGTTGCTGTGCAGGTGATAGAGGGGGTGTCCGGAATGGATGTGTTCTCCGATCTGAACCAAATGAGAGATGCCCACGGCATGATCAATATTCTCTTCGGAGCGGGTGCGGCCACCGCCGAGCACCAGTACCGCGCGGCCCACCGCATCGGCATCCACATCCACCACCCATCCGTCGGACGTGGCGGGGATTTCTTCGATGTCGGAGGCCTGAGGGAGCAGGCGGTCCGGGTGATCGCAGACATCGGGATCGCCCTGTTGAGCCCGCACCATTTCGCGGAAGACTTCCAGTCCACGGCCGGAGTGCAGGGCCTCATCCACTTGCGTCCGGGCCTGCTCAATGGAGGTGTCGGGATGGGTAAGCGTGATCATGGTGGCGGTGCATTCGCGGGTGACTTCCCACAGAGCCCCCTCGACCCCGCCTTTGAGAAAATCGATACTTTCCTTCACCTCCAGTGCGTTTCCAATACAACGTCCCAAGGGGGCATCCATGCGGGAAATCAGGGCGGCGACCGGGGTGTTCATTTGTCTGCCGACCCGAACCATGTTGCGGGCCAGTTCTCGGGCCTGATCCAGGTCTTTCATAAAGGCCCCACGGCCGACCTTCACATCCAGAACCAGAGCCTGAAGGCCCTCCGACATTTTTTTGCACATGATACTGGCGGTGATCAGGGGAATCGAGGGGACGGTGCCGGTGACATCCCGCAGACCGTACAATTTTTTATCCGCCGGGGCGAGGCGGCTGGTTTGCCCCACGATGCAGCAGCCTGTCTTGCGCACGACCTCGACCAGTTCCTCTTCGCTGAGATCCGTACGATAGCCCGGTATCGACTCCAGCTTGTCCAGGGTGCCCCCGGTGATGCCCAGGCCGCGTCCGGAAATCATGGGTACCGCCACCCCGCAGGCTGCGGCCAGCGGACCCAGAATCAAACTCACTTTGTCGCCGATCCCGCCGGTGCTGTGCTTGTCGCAGACGGGCAGGGTAAGCGAGGAGGTGTCCAGTTTCTGTCCGGTGGCCATCATGGCTTCGGTGAGAAACGCGGTTTCCTCGAAGGACATGCCTTTCAGGTAAATCGCCATCGCCAGCGCGGCCATTTGATAATCGGGAATGGTTTCCCGATGGTAGCCGTCAATAAAGGCGTTGATTTCGTCCCGGGACAACTCCAGCCCGTCCCGTTTCTTTTCGATTATCCATTGGGGTATGATCATGGTGCTTTATTCAAAACTTCCCGGCGATGGTCGAGGAAAAAGAAATCTTGATTCCGTGTCGTGTTTGATGAGTGGTTGAACCGGATCATGGATACAGTTCTCCTATTGGCATCCTACACTGACATCAACTAGCTTCAAGCGCTATTGGTCTACTTCTTCGTCCGCTCACGGGCGCGGAGTTGGAGGCGCATTTCACTCCACCGTACCCGTGGGGAACAGCGAGTAGATGGCCAGAGAATGCAGGAGGCTGCCTGCGATGACAAAGAGGTGCCAGATCCCGTGTTGGAAGGGGAGGCGGTGGTTGGCGTAGAAAAAGATCCCCCCGGTATAGGCGAGGCCTCCGGCCATCAGCAGGTTTAGAGTGAAGGAATCCAGCGCCCGGGTGAGGGGACCCGCGGCGACAAGCACCAGCCAGCCCATGGCCATGTACACAATCACCGACAGAATACGGAAGCGCTGAGGAAAAAACAATTCCAGCAGGATGCCGGTCAGCGCCACGCCCCAGATCACTCCGAACAAACTCCATCCCCAGGTTCCGCGCAGGGGAAGCAATGTGAAGGGAGTGTAGCTGCCGGCAATCAAGAGAAAGATTGCGATGTGATCGAAGGTGCGGAATCGGTATTTGGCAGTGGAAGCGGGAAGTGCGTGATAGAGAGTGGAGACGGTGTAGAGCAGAAACAAGGTGGCACCGAAAATCGAAACCGCGACCACCCCCCGGGCATCTCCATACTGAACCGCTCGAATAATCAAAATCACCGTAACCGGGATGGCCAGAAGTGCGGCAAGGCCATGGGTGATCGAATTAATCCATTCGTTCACTGGAGACTGGATATAAAGATGGGGGTCGATTTTGCGCATTTGGATCATTATCGCAAAAGAGATCTAAAACGCAATCGAAATGCGTCTCACGTCGAGGGTCGGGATAGTTTGACGCATAAGCCTCCCGAGGTCAGTACATTCTTCTTTTGGTCTTGGTGGTTAGTTGAATTCAATGGGATTAAAAACTGCGACCAAGGGCGAGTGCTTTTTTTGACATGAACGCCATGGGGTGAAACCCTAACCCGCATTTCACCTGCACACCCGGGTAGGGTAATACTCCATAGCGAGAAGGCTCGCTATCGAGTAAAATACATGATAGTACTTTAGAACCTCCCAACCCGGAATAAAGACTATGAAGAAACTCAAAAGACTAGTGATATTTGGAATCCTCGGGATTACCCTTGCCACCACCAGCGCCTGCCGTGAAACCATGCGCGGTGCCGGCGAGGACATTGAAAATGCAGGCGAGACGATTCAGGACTCAGCCAACTGAGATTGAATTGACGCAAAAAGCAAATCCTTTGCTGGAACGACTGCGGCGCAACGAAACCTTATTGCGTTGTTTTCTTCTGCTGACCCGGGAGGATTCCCCGGGGCAGTATCTGACCCCGGCCGCGGAATGGCTGTTGGACAATTTTTATCTGATTGAAGAACAAATTCAGTTGGCACGAAAGCACTTGCCCCGAAACTACAGTCGGGAACTGCCTTGTTCCTTGGAAGGACCCCATGCGGGATTACCCCGGGCCTATGGCGTGGTGGCGGAACTGCTTTCCAAGCAGGATGCCGAGGTCGACGCGGAAACCCTGAGCACCTTTGTCGCCGGTGCCCAACGGGACAGCCCTTTGAAACTGGGTGAACTCTGGGCCATTCCCATCATGCTGCGGTTGTGTGTGATCGACACCCTGCAAGACGTGGCCCGACGCATCCTCGCCGCGCGTGAAGACCGCGCCCTGGCCGGGGAATGGATCGACAGACTCCAAGCTATGGTGGAGGACAGCCCGTCGCACTGTGTGGTGGTCGTGGCGGAAATGGCCCAATCGGAGCTGCATCTGTCACCTGCGTTTGTGGCCGAGTTTACCGAACAACTCGCCCGGAAGTCTCCGTTGCTGCACCTGGCCAGAACTTGGTTGGAGCAGAACCTGCTTCAACGCGGTGAATCCGTGGAGGCACTCTGCACCTTGGAGACTCAACAGCAGGCCGCCAACCAGATGACCGTCAGTCACTGTATTGGCAGCCTCCGCTTTTTGAGTACCATGGACTGGGAGGAGTTCGTGGAAACGCTCAGCGGGGTGGAAAATTTTCTGCGCGGGGATCCGGGCGGGGTCTATCGCCGCATGGATTTTGCCACCCGCGACCGCTATCGCCACGTCGTGGAAACCCTGGCCCG
>JAGYLC010000159.1 GCA_018401235.1 Kiritimatiellia bacterium | reverse complement strand
AACGCGACGCCCAGCGCACCCCCACCAACCTCGAGAATATCTACGTCCGCGCGGACACCGGGCGTTTGATCCCGCTCTCCAATCTAGTGACCCTGACCGAATTTGCGGCCTCCAGTTCCCTGAACCGGTACAACCGCGTACGCTCCATCACCCTCGAAAGCAGCTTGGCGGACGGCTATTCGTTGGGGGCCGCCCTCGAGCACCTGGAGGCGTTGACCCGCGAACATCTTCCCGAGACCGTGGTGATCGACTACAAAGGACAATCCCTCGACTTTAAAACCAGCGGCGATTCCATCCTGTTTGTTTTCCTGCTGGGAATTTTCATCGTCTATTTAGTATTAGCCGCACAGTTCGAGAGTTATGTTCACCCCTTCGTCATCATGCTGACCGTCCCCCTCGCGATCACCGGGGCGCTGGCGGGCATGTATTTCTTCGACGCCAGCATCAATATTTACACCCAGGTGGGTCTGATCATGCTGGTGGGACTGGCCGCGAAAAACGGGATTCTCATCGTCGAGTTCATCAATCAACTGCGGGACCAGGGCATGGACTTAGACGAGGCGGTCCGGGAAGCCTCCTCCATCCGCCTGCGACCCATCATCATGACCGGCATCACCACCGCCGCCGGCTCCCTGCCCCTGATTTTCACCTCCGGCGCGGGGGCCGAAACCCGCTCCGCCATCGGAATCGTGATTTTTGCGGGCGTGTTGTCCGCCACCCTGTTCACGGTGTTCATCGTGCCGGTCGCCTATCATCTGCTGGCGCGGAAAACGGGATCGCCCGGGGATGTGACCCGGCGCTTGAAGGATGAGGAAGCCAGCTTCCACCTCAAGGAGGGCACCTCATGAGTACCGCATCGAAACTACTGCCGCTCGGGCTGCTGTTTTTGGGGGCCTGCACGATGGGCCCAGACTATAAACGGCCCGATACCCATGCGGATGCCGAATGGGCCGAAGTCCCATCGGACAAGGTGGGCGAAGAATCGATTGAGCACACATGGTGGACCCGCTTCGAGGATCCCGTACTGGAAAGGTATATCGAGGAGGCCCTCCGCGAAAACCGGAACCTGCGCGCGGCCGGGGCCCGAATCCAACGGGCGCGGGCCCTGCGACGGGAAACCAACGCCGATTTTTATCCCACGCTGGATGCGGAGGGCGGCTACTCGCGTCAACGCGCCAGCGAGGCCGTCACCACAAACGGCGGTTCGCGCACCCGCACCAATTACCAGGCGGGACTCGCCGCCTCCTGGGAAATCGACCTGTTCGGGGGCGTCCGCCGCGCCGACGAAGCCTCCGAGGCCCGGCTCCAACTCACGGTGGAGGAGCGGCGCGGCATCCTGCTTACGGTATTGGCGGAGGTCGCCCGAAATTATTACGATATCCGGGGCATTCAAAAACGCATCGACATCACCGAACAGAACATCGCCCTGCAAACCCAAACCTTCAATCTGGTCGACCGGCTCTTCCAACTGGGCGAGGCCAGTGAGTTCGATATCACCCGCGCCCGCGGTCAACTTCAAACCACCGAATCCCGCTTGCCGGAATTGGACGCGGAATTGAAATCGGGCATTTATCGGCTGTCGATTCTGCTGGGGCAACCCCCGGCCTATCTGTTGGAGGAAATGAGCGAATCCTCGCCCCTCCCCTCGCCTCCGGACCTGGTGCCGGTGGGTCAATTGTCGGATATTGTGCGCCGCCGACCGGATATTCGCGCGGCCGAACGCGAACTGGCCGCCGCCACCGCCGATGTTGGCGCGGCCACCGCAGGATCTCTTTCCCCGCTTCGTGCTGCTGGGCGGGTCAGCCGTATCAGCAACAGCATTGACGGCTGCGGGATTCCGCCAACAACCGCTACAATTTCAGTCAGCCCTGCAATGGCCCCTACTGCAGGAGGCGCCGTCCGCGCACCGCAGGCCGAAAAGCGGAGGTCAACGAAGCGCTGGCCCTCTACGAGCAAAGCGTGCTGGAGGCGTTCGCGGATGTGGAATTTCGTTGATCCAGTATCTCCGGGAGCGGGACAAAAGGTCATCCTGCAGGCGGCGCTTGAGAGCCGCCAACGCTCGTGGAATTAGCCCGGCACGCTACAATCTGGGCGAAGAGGATTTTTATCCGTGCTCGACGCCGAGCGTGAGTTGATTCAGGCCGAGGATGAGCTGGTGGGAGCGAAATTCAATCCATGCTCCGACTTGTCACCCTACACCTCTCTCGGCGGCGGCTGGGGCGTAAATATGAGCGGTAAACTCACTTCTTCCGGAAAAAGATGTGCCGGTTCTGTTTATTTAATACTCGCCTCTGGTGCCCTCCACCTCCTCAACGACCGCCAGAGCGGCATGTGGAAGTAGTGGCTGAGGCGTCCCGCCGCTGAAATCAAACCAGCGGCGGGTCGCCGCAGCCACTTTTTTTCAGCGCGAGTCCAGGCGGTGCTTGGCGAGGCCGGGCAGCGCTTCGCGGCGTTTTTCCATTTCCCCGGTGGCTTTGCCTTTTTCAAACAGGGCGCCGGTGGGGCAGACGTGCACGCATTTGCCGCAGGAGGTGCAGGAATCGGATTCTCCCCAGGGAGTGTCCAAATCGGTGGTGAGTTCGGAATGAATGCCCCGATTTTTCACGTCCCAGGTGCAGGCTCCTTCGATTTCCGCGCAGACCCGCACGCAGCGGGTGCACATGACACAGCGGTTGGGATCGTGGATAAAGCGCGGATGGGAGGCGTCCATGGGATAGCGCGCGTAGCGGTAGGTGAAGCGGGTGTGGGTGACCCCCAACTCCTGGGCCAGGGATTGGAGTTCGCAACGGCCGTTGGAAACACACACCGCACAGACATGATTGCGTTCGGCGAACAGCAGTTCAATAATCATTCGTCGATGGTTGCGGAGGCGGGTGGTGTCGGTGCGGATCTTCATGCCGTCCGCCGCCTCGGTGGCGCAGGCGGGCAACAGGCGGGGCACCCCGGTCACCTCCACCATACAGAGCCGGCAGGCCCCCACGATGGAAAGTTCTTTGAGAAAACACAGGGTGGGAATCCGGATGTCGTTTTCACGGGCGACTTCGAGGATGCTCCGCCCGGCCGGGGTCTGGAGGGTCCGGTCATTGATGGTGAGGGTGATGGGCTCGGTCATCGGGAAAGTTCCTTTACGGGGCTTCAGAAGAAAAAGGGGTCAGCCCGTGATATTTTGCATTTTCACGGAAGTTGGATTTGGGATGAGAAAAATGCCAAATATTCACGGGCTGACCCCTTTTGGGGTTTTCTCACAACGAATGCCGTGGTCCTCGCGGGCCAGGGCTTCGCGGACGTCGCAACGCAGGCAGCGGCAGGATTCCGCCACCGCGGTGGCGTGGTCGAATCCGCACACCACTTCATCGAAGGTGCGGACACGCTCTCCGGGGGGCACTTTGGCGCCGATGTTGCGGTCACCTTTGGGCGGTTCGGGGGGGATGATCTGTTTGGTTTCGAAGGAACCCTGGATGAGGTGCCAGCGGTCGAGTCCCATGAGGTTGCGGTCGATGGCGCGGGCGGCGGCTTTGCCGGTGGCCATGGTGGAGGAAACGTTGGAGGCGCCGGTCACCAAATCCCCGCCGGCGTAGACGTTTTCGCGCTGGGTGGCGTAGGAAACCCAGTCCACCACCGCAGTGGCGTTCTCCCGGAGCTGGATGCCGGCGGCCCGGAAGACCTCGGCGTCGGGTTTCTCCCCGGTGGCGATGACCAGGGTCGTGCATTCAAAGAGGTTGCGCTCCGCGGTGGGCAGCGGTTTCCGTCTACCGGAAGCGTCATAGGCCCCCGGTTCGGTCACCGCGCATTCCAGGGCCCGAATCCGCCCGTCTTTCCCTCGCAGGATGCGGTGGGGGGAGTTGTAGAAGACAATCCGGACTCCTTCGGCTTCAGCATCCTCCACCTCTTCGGCGATGGCGGGCATGTCCTCGCGGTCCCGTCGATACACCACCGTGACCTCGCTACCCAGCCGCAACGCGGTGCGGGCGGAATCGATGGCCGCGTTGCCGCCACCGATGACCACCGTCTTCGGGCCGATATCCGGCGCGCCGCCCACGGCTACCTGTTCGAGAAATTCCAGCGCGTGCCAGACCCCCGGCGCCTCTTCGTCCGGAAGCTGGATCTTGTGGGGGGCCCAGGTGCCGATGGCCAGAAAGACTGCGTCGTGTTCCTGTTCCAGTTCCTCCAGGAACACCTCCGTGCCCACGGCCTGTTTGAAACGGAAGCTCACCCCGAGCTGGTGAAAAATTTCCAGTTCCCGGTCCAGAATGGCCTTGGGCAGGCGGTATTCCGGCAGCGAGTAGCGCAGCATCCC
>JAGYLC010000158.1 GCA_018401235.1 Kiritimatiellia bacterium | reverse complement strand
GTTTGATCCCTTATATTTCCTTTTAGCGATGCCGGCACTGATCTTGTCGATGTATGCGTCTTACCTGACCAAGTCCCGCTTCAAAAAATATTCCCAGGTGGCAGCCTCCAGCGGATGGAGCGGTTCACAGGCGGCCTCTCAAATGCTGCGTCGGGAAGGTCTCGATAACGTGGCCATCGAACGGGTACAGGGCTTTCTGAGCGACCACTACGATCCCCGCAGTCGGGTGCTTCGTCTAAGTCCGGATGTGCACGATGGACGCAGCCTGTCGGCCGTGGGCGTCGCCTGCCACGAGGCGGGACACGCACTCCAGCATGCCCAAGGCTACGCACCCCTGGCTCTTCGTTCCTCTTTGGTGCCCGCCGCAACCATTACCAGCAAGTTAAGCATGCCACTGCTGTTTATCGGTATGTTACTCAGTACCCGCTCCCCCGCCGGACAGGGCATGATGGCCCTGGGTGCCCTGTTGCTCACGGTCGCGGTGGTATTTACGCTGGTCACCCTGCCGGTGGAATGGGACGCCAGCGCCCGGGCGAAAAAATGCATGGTCAGCGATGGCATTGTCAGTCCGCAACAGGAGCGGGACGCGGGGGCGGTGCTGGACGCCGCCTTTCTGACCTATCTCGCCGCCGCCATCTCCGCGGTAATGACCCTACTCTACTGGCTCTACCGATCCGGACTCATCGGCGGCAGGCGTTAAACCGCTGACTTCTCCGGTTCATGTCATTTTTCTTGGGTGGTTTCGGTTTTCCCCGTTCATCCATCTCGATGACCGGGGCTTTCAGCCAGCCCTTGAGGAGCCTCAGCACGTTCCCGTCGACCACTCGGTCTTTCAACGTGGGTATGCCCAATGGCCGTTTCGTTCTGTCGGCTTTCGGGATCCAGACCCGTTTCACCGGACTTGGACGGCAGCTTGGCCACTCCCACTTTCGTGTAACGAGGCCGAATCGAGTTTACTTGCGTTGCTGCTCATGCGCTCGCCGTTCCGGGCTTCGGTTTGGGGATTACTCCTTTCACCGCCGGTAGGCTTCATGATGGGTACTACGTTGTCATGATAAACTCCTTTCCGTTTATGAGAAATGTCAGACTTAGCCTGACGCACCGGAAGACACCGAAAACACAGAATATTTTAGTTTGATCACAAGTGGATGGTTAAGACCTGTTCCTCTTCAGACTACATCTAAAGCCCCTCCTTCCCCTTTACGTGTTTTCCGTGTGTTCCGTGGTTTACCTATCCCCTCTCTTCCGCGAAAAAAACAAAAGTCCTGATGGCCCAATCTTGACAGTGTCGCATCTTTCGATATGGTGCGCCTCCATTTTAACTAATCGGAGTGCTCTATAGTGGAGCACCAACCCCTAAAGGACTAAATCGACTATGGCCACTAAACAGACTCAAAAGCAATATGTATACTTCTACGGTTTCGGTAAAGAACACACCGAAGGAGACAGCAGCTACAAAGCAATTCTTGGCGGAAAAGGCGCGAACCTGGCTGAAATGGCCAACGCGGACCTCCCCGTCCCTCCCGGATTTACCGTTTCCACCGAGGCTTGTGCCTACTACAGCTCTCACAACTCCACCTTCCCGGCGGGTATGGAAAAGCAAATGCGGGAAAAACTGTCTAAACTCGAAAAAATGACCGGTAAAAAATTGGGCGATCCCAAAGACCCGCTGCTGGTGTCCGTGCGCTCCGGCGCAGCGGTTTCCATGCCCGGTATGATGGACACCGTACTCAATCTCGGTCTCACCGATAGATCCGTGCTGGGTTTTATCAAAAAATCCGGAAACGAGCGCGCGGGCTGGGATTGCTATCGCCGCTTTATCGATATGTTCGGCGATGTGGTCATGGGCCCCTCCAGTGGATTGACCCACGAGGACTTCGAGCATGAACTGGAAGCCATCAAAGAAAAATACGGTGCGGCCGAAGATACCGACCTCAGCGCCGAGCAACTGAAAGAACTGGTGGGCCAATACAAACTGGTCTACCGCAAGAAAGTCAAAAAACCCTTTCCCCAGGATCCCTGGGAACAGTTGAGCCTCTCCGTACAGGCAGTATTTAACTCCTGGAACTCGGATCGCGCGGCCAAGTACCGTCAAATCAACAAGATCAGCGGACTGCTCGGAACCGCTGTGAACGTGTGCACCATGGTCTTCGGTAATATGGGATCCGATTGCGGAACCGGGGTGGCCTTCACCCGTTGCGGTTCCACCGGCAAAGCTTTCCCCATGGGCGAATACCTCATCAACGCCCAGGGCGAAGACGTGGTGGCCGGCATTCGTACTCCGAAAAATCTGGAGGACATGCCCGACGAACCCCTGGAAAACGAGATCTGGAAGAAATCGCATAAAGACCTCATGGCCATTATGCGCAAATTGGAACGCCACTACAAATATCCGCAGGACGTGGAATTCACCGTACAACAGGGTAAACTCTGGATGCTGCAAACCCGGAACGCCAAGCGCACCGGTCTCGCGGGTGTCCGCTGGGCCGTGGAAATGGTCAACGGAAAAGACATCGAAACCGGTGAAAAACTGCCCAAATTGCTCACCAGCAAAAAAGCACTTGCCACCATCAGCGGCGAAGACCTCGAGCAATTGCTCTTCCCCATCTTTGACATCAAAGAAGAAGCCAAGCAGACCCCTCTGCTCACCGCCCTGCCTGCAGGTCCCGGTGCCGCTGTGGGTAAAATTGTCTTCGATGCCAAAAATGCGGAAGCGATCATTAAAGAAAATCCCGATGAGAAACTTATTCTCGTCCGCCACGAAACCAGCCCCGAAGATGTGGGCGGTATGTGGGCGGCCAAAGGAATTCTCACCTCCACCGGCGGTATGACCTCCCACGCGGCGGTGGTTGCACGCGGATGGGGCAAATGCTGCATCTGTGGCGCTTCCAACCTCAAGATCAATTACGCGAAAAAAGAAATCACTGTCAACGGCACCGTGCTCAAAGCGGGTGACTGGTTGTCACTGAACGGCTCCACCGGGAAAGTGTATGGGTGAACTGCCCACCATGCCCTCTCCCGTGGTGGCGGCTGTCAATGATGGCAGTGCGCAGGCCAAAAGCATCCGATCTATCAGATGTATAAAGCCGTATCCGACTGGGCCGACCAGTACCGGAACATCAACGTCCGCGCAAACGCCGACTCTCCCGCGGATGCCGCGGTTGCCCGCGCCTTTGGCGCCGAGGGAATCGGTCTCTGCCGCACGGAACACATGTTCTTCGAAGGGGAACGTATCTGGGATATCCGCTCCTTCATTCTTGCGGATACCCAGGCCCTGCGCGATGCCGCACTCAAGAAACTGCTTCCGCATCAGCGCAAGGACTTCGAAGGCATCTTCCGCGCCATGAAAGGGCTGCCGGTTACCGTGCGTCTGCTCGATCCCCCGCTGCATGAATTCCTCCCCCACTCCGATGCCGAACAGAAGCAGATGGCGGACCATCTGAAAGTGGATCTGGATTTGGTGAAAAGCCGGGTGGCCGAACTGCACGAATCCAACCCCATGTTGGGTCACCGCGGATGCCGTCTCTCGATCACCTATCCGGAACTCTGCGTCATGCAGACCCGGGCGATCATCGAAGCGGCCTGCAACGTGCTCAAGCGAAGCAAGATCAAAGCCGAACCGGAAATCATGATCCCGCTGGTCGGAACCAAAGCCGAAATCGATCACCTGGATAAAATCGTGCGGGAAACCGCGGAAGCCGTGCTCGAAAAACGCGGACTGAAGATTCCTTATAAAGTGGGAACCATGATCGAAATTCCGCGCGCGGCCCTCATCGCCGATGAAATTGCCGAGACCGCTGAATTCTTCAGCTTCGGTACTAACGACCTCACCCAGCTGACCTTCGGGTACAGCCGTGACGACATTGGCTCCTTCCTCCCGGACTACCTCAACGAGAAGATCCTCGACGTCGACCCCTTCCAGTCCCTCGACCAGAACGGTGTCGGACAGTTGGTGCAAATGGGCGTGCAGAAAGGCCGCTCCACCCGTCCGGATCTCAAATGCGGTATCTGCGGCGAACACGGTGGCGACCCCGCCTCCGTCAAGTTCTGCGTGAAAGCCGGACTGAACTACGTGAGCTGCTCCCCCTACCGGGTGCCCATCGCCCGCGTAGCCGCGGCCCAGGCCGCGCTCTAAGCGTTTCAGTTCTCGAAACAAAAAAATGCCCCCGTCCTCACCGACGGGGGTTTTTTGTGACAAAACTTGCGCTCAAATCAGTTCAAACACCTCTCAAACCGAGGTCCATACCTCCGTTTAAAGAGTAAAACCCGTCTTTTCTGTCGCAGAAGCAAATGCGTGTCGATAGACGTGCGATGCCATTACATCTTACATGCTCCCTGTCAATAACCTGCCGACAATACAGGGCAAGATACACGCTTATGTGTGTCATCTTTCACTGGAAGACT
>JAGYLC010000157.1 GCA_018401235.1 Kiritimatiellia bacterium | reverse complement strand
CGTTCGTCAATCTTAGAAAGCGGTGGCCAGCCGTCACTCAAAACGACGGGTTGCGCCAGACATTCATCAACAAGCTGTTTAACCTTGACTTCCGCCCTCCGGTTAACCAGTATTCTTCTTTCAATACAAAACGACTTCAACCCCGAACCGTACCCTTTTTTTTCGCGCCCGGGTGCGAAACGTGTTTTCTGTTAATATCGACAGGCCACACAGTTACGGCTACGCAACATCACGAAAATTATGACCATGAACACAGAAATGACTACCTATATCGATTACATTAAAAACGTCAATGGACGCATACTGCTCGGATGCGACGGTTTCGTCGACGAGACCTACGAGATTGTGGAAGTGCGGAATAGTCAGACCGACTATTCCGCCATGAAGAAACTCAAGCAATTCGGTGAATTGATTGTGGAACGCGCGGACGGGGGCGTCGGGGTTGAACTGGTACCTAAACGCCGCTGTGAGGGCGGATTCGGTATCAACACCGGTCGGGTGGCCGCCATGCTGGGACTCAAGCCCCTCCTGCCCGGCTTATACGGGGAAAATGAAATCGATCCGGCCTACGACCCGTTCAAAGAAAACTGTGAGCTGCTGTCGCTCGGCGACCCCGCGTTGACCATTGCCTTGGAGTTTGGCGACGGGAAGGTGCTTATGAGCAACCTCGAAGCCGTCTCCAGCCTGACCTGGCGGGATGTCGAACAGCGTCTCGGCAAAGAAAAAATACATGAATTGTTCACCGGCGTGGATATTCTGGGACTGGGCTACTGGTCCCTTACCGCGAATTTCGATGAGCTTTTTGAGGGCTTTATGGCCCAGTATGAAACAAGCGAGCCGCCGCGGCGAATGTTCTTTGATTTCGCCGACATCAAAAAGAAATCGAGCGGGGCCTTCATGAAAACGCTGGACCTGATTAAGCCCTTCAACAGCAAGATCCCCATGACCTTCAGTCTCAACGAACACGAGGTCTTGGAGCTGTTTTCGCGTATAGGCGTCGACCGGCCGGAACTGACACCCGAGGCCATTGCACCCGCCTTGACTGTCGCCCGTGAAAAAATCGGATTCGATGAGCTGGTGGTTCACACCCCGGCATTTGCCGCCGCGTCCAATGCCGCCGACGGTGAAGCCTGGGCCATCCAGGAACGCCAGACAAACGTTCTGCGCCTGGCGGGCGCGGGCGACAGCTTCAACGGAGGCTACCTGTGCGCCTCCCTGGGCGATCTGCCGATCAAAGCGCGTCTCGTCATCGCCAATGCCGTAACCGCTTTCTTCGTCACTCACGCGATCCCTCCGACAAAAGACGAACTCATTGCCCAGATCGAAAAAGCCTCGGACAAATAATCTTGCGAACCCCATGATTGGAGCGAACATGAACACACTCTATAAATTACCTCTTCTCGATCCCGGATCCGCGGAAGGATTCAAAGCCGTAAACCTGAACGCGGAGACCGCCACAGGCGCCGACCGCAATTGGTCCGTCAATTCTTACACCCTGCGCGGCGGTCTGCGGGAAGGGGTGGATGTCGTCGAAATCAACAACGGCAAACTTTGCTTCGCCGTCCTGCCCACCCGCGGAATGGGCATTTGGAAAGGAACATGCGGAAACGTTTCTCTGGGATGGGAATCTCCGGTGAAAGACCCTGTCAATCCCGCGTTTATCAACCTGGAGGCCCGGGGCGGTCTTGGGTGGCTCAAGGGTTTTAACGAATGGATTGTTCGCTGCGGACTTAACAGCATGGGAGCCCCCGGCATCGACACGGTTCTCGATTACAGCGGCAACGAGTTTGAAGTGCCTCTGACGCTGCACGGGAATATCGCCAATGTCCCCGCCCGCTCGGTTGAGATCGAGATTACCGATGAGGCTATTATCCTCAGAGGCGAAGTGGACGAAACCATGATGTTCGGTCCGGCCCTGCGCCTCAACACCGAGATCCGGACCGAATTGGGATCCGGCAAAATGACCATCATCGATACCGTGACCAACATCGGGGATAATCCGACGGAACATGAAATGCTCTACCATATCAACTATGGGGAGCCCCTCCTGGGAAAAGGCTCCCGCATGCTCGCGCCCTTCAAACAGGTGGCTCCCCGCGACCCGCGTTCCGCCGAGGGTATCAAAACCTATGACCGCTACGGCGGGCCGGAAGTCGGATTTGTCGAACAGGCCTATCTCTATGAGTTGGTCGGCAAGCGGGGCAGTCGCGAGACCATGGCCCTGTTGCGCAATGCCTCCGGCAGCCAAGCCTCGTTGTTGCGTTATTCCCTCAAAGATTTCCCCTGTTTCACCCTGTGGAAAAACACCGCGGGCAAGGCCGACGGCTATGTCACCGGACTGGAGCCCGCAACGAACTATCCCAATTCGCGCCGTTTCGAACGGGAAAAAGGACGTGTCATGACCTTGGACGGGGGCGAATCACGCACCACACACCTCACGATTGAGACTCTGGAAACCAAAAAAGCGGTTCAGGCAGCCGAGGCGGAAATCAGGAAAATGCAGAAAACGGCCACCCCAAAGGTGCATCCGCAACCGGTCGACCGTCTTTCCGGGTCGTAATCCGTCCATGATTACCCCCACTCTCGAACGCTTTAATGAACGGGCTAAACACGGCAACCTGATTCCGGTTGTCCGGGAAGTGCTGGCGGATCAGGACACCCCGGTGTCCGCCTACGAAAAACTCCGTACCGCCCTGCGTACACAGGATCCGCAGGCCTGCACCTTCCTGCTCGAATCCGTGGAGGGCGGCGAAAATATCGCCCGCTACTCCATGCTCGGCGGCATGCCCCGGGGCATCCTGAAAGCCAAAGGCCGCCGGGCCGAATACCGGGAAGGCGATGACATCCGGGTTTTCGACGATGTCGACCCGTTGGCGGTGCTCCAGGAGCTGATGTCGGTCTACAAACCCGTTCCCGACGACTCCCTCCCCCGCTTCACCGGCGGCGCGGTCGGCTTCCTCGGCTACGACTCGGTCGCCCAATTCGACAAAGTCCCCCTCAGCGACACCCCGGGGCTGGACTTCCCCGACATGGTGTTTCTCATCGCCGACACCGTGATTTTGTTTGATCAGGTCCGCCACACCATGAAACTGGTGGCCAATGCGTTCGTCCAGGGTGATCCCGAAGCGGCGTATGCGGATGCCATCCACCGCCTGGACCTGCTCGCGGACATGCTGCAAACCCCGCTGCCCCGCCGCATCCTCGATGCGCAGGTACCCGTCCGCGACCTCCCTTTCACCTCCAACACCCGGCAAGCCGATTTTGAAGCGGCGGTGGAGGCCTCCCGCGAATATATCCGGGCCGGTGACATTATTCAGGTGGTCCTCTCCCAACGCTTCGAAGTGGAGGGACGCGACGATCCCCTGCAGGTCTACCGCGCCCTCCGCTCCATCAACCCCTCCCCCTACATGTTCTGTCTGGAACTGGGCGATGTCGCCCTGGCCGGATCCTCTCCGGAAGTGCATGTGCGCAACGAGGACAACCAGATAGATATCCGACCCATCGCCGGTACCCGCAAACGGGGCGTCACCCCCGACGAAGACCATCAACTGGAAGCCGACCTCCTGGCCGACCCCAAGGAATGCGCCGAGCATGTGATGCTGGTCGACCTCGCCCGCAACGACATCGGACGGGTCTGCGAGTGGGGCTCCGTCGACCTGTCGGAATTCATGATCATCGAACGCTACAGCCACGTCATGCACATCGTCTCCAACGTGCGCGGTCGCCTCCGGCAGGACAAAAACTCCTACGATCTCATGCGTGCCACCTTTCCGGCGGGTACCCTCAGCGGCGCTCCCAAAATCCGGGCCATGGAAATTATCGCCGAACTCGAACCCGACCGGCGCGGACCCTACGGCGGCGCGGTGGGTTATTTCGGATTCGACGGCAATCTCGATTGCTGCATCACCATCCGCACCTGCTTCTTCGCCGGCGACAAAACCTACGTGCAGGCGGGCGCCGGACTGGTGGCCGATTCCGTACCCGCCACCGAATATGAGGAAACCGTCAACAAAGCCAAAGGCATGATCAAAGCCCTTTCCCTCGCCCGCGGTCATCAAAATGGAGAATCGGCATGATTCTGGTCATCGACAATTACGACAGTTTCACCTACAACCTTGTCCAGTACCTCGGGGTGCTCGGAGCCGAGGTGCGGGTGGAGCGCAACGACGAAGTCGACATCGCCGGCATCGAGGCCCTGCAACCCGAACGCATTCTGGTCAGCCCCGGCCCCTGCAGTCCCGCCGAAGCCGGGATCAGCGTGGAGGTCATCCAACACTTCGGCAACAAACTCCCCGTGTTCGGGGTATGCCTGGGACATCAGTCCATCGGCCATGCCTACGGCGGACGCGTCGTCCGCGCCGACCGGCTCATGCACGGCAAAACCAGCCCCATTCATCACGACGGCACCAGCGTATTC
>JAGYLC010000156.1 GCA_018401235.1 Kiritimatiellia bacterium | reverse complement strand
CTTCACGAAAGAGTGGTGTGCGCTCAATCATTCTCAGTCAATTCAACGAGTCTCCGCAATCGGAAGCATCCCTTTCACAGGCGGATCTGACTTTGCCCGCCGCTGCTGTGGATGAGTTGGAGGAAATCCTGTCGGTGGCGGATGGCTTTTCGGAAAGCACCATGAATGATCTTACGGATGCCGCCTGGCGGGAGGTGGAATCGATGACGCGACGACTGGGAAAGGCGAAAGCGATTCACTGTCTGGAGAACGAGGGGTATAGGGAATTGAGTCTGTCCCGGAGCAGAAAGGGTGATTTGCAGCGGGCCTTGGAGCTGTTGGATCCCGATTTGATTGTGCACCTGACCGTGGCCACGGATGCGGAAATCGACTTGCTTGCCGCCTCCGGAAAAACCGCGGTGCTCAATCCTCGTGCGAATGCCGCCTTGGGCTTGCCGCTGCCGCCAGTGGCCCGACTGATGAAAGCGGGGGTGAATCTGCTGTTGGGAACCGACAACGGTATTCTCAACGGGGCGGATTTGTTCCGCGAATTGGATTTCGTCTACCGCCTCGCCCGCAGTCAGTGGGGGGACGGACGGCATCCGCATCCGCTGCAAATACTGAAAATGGCCACGTCCAATTTTGGCAAAACCTGTTGGGGAGAAGAAATTCCCGGGACCCTCCGTCAAGGGGGCCCCGCGACCTTCGCGGTGGTGGATCTGACCCGTCCGCATTTTCGCAACAGTCGCGATCTTACCGGCACCCTGATCACCCGCACCTCGCCGGGGGATCTGATGCAAACCCTATTTCGCGGGAAGGAGTTGTACCATGTCTGACGGATACCCCCTCTACCACGCGGAAACCGCAGATGCCTGGCATCACCGAACCAGTCTGGAACTGTCCGACTGCGCTCGACAGGGCTCAATGGGACTGCTCCCGGTCTACACCTTCCGTCGGCATGAACCTGACTGGCCGCTGGACGCGGAGGAGTGGATAGGGGGGCAGGTTTTGAAACAGGCGTTAGCTTCCAGTCATTCGCAAATAGCCCCACCATTTTTGGTGTTGCCCCCACTTCGACACTGCCCCGCTCAGGAGGTCGAACAGTGCTTTACTGTGGATCTCGCCACCGGGAGTCGCCTGCTGGAGGATTTGCTGCGCTCCGTGTCCCTTTCCGGGTTCACGCGGGTGGTTCTGTTGCATGTACATCCCCTTTTAGCGGATTGGCTGGACTGCGTATTGCGGGATGTGCGTTTGCAAACAGGTCTGGATCTGTATCGAATTGGAATGGACGGGATCGGGGTGGATGTGAGAGACGCCTTCGCGCGCCGCCAACTTGCCTGCTGCTTTGGGGACGGAGAGTATACGTCACTTGTTGAAACGGCGGGAATCCGGTTACACGCGCTGTTGGGGCAGATTGAACGCCATCGCTTTCCGAACCTCGGAGGGGCCCTATGAATTTTTCCGAAGGTCGGAAACGCTATGTGCCCGCATTATCCGAAGCGCAGCTGCGGGCCGCGTCCAAGCAGGGAGATGCGGTGGTCCTTCTCCCCATCGGGGCGATTGAGCAGCATGGTCCCCATCTGCCGGTGGGAACCGACTCCCTGATCGGGGAAATCCTGTTACGTGGAATCGTGGAGGCTCTGAAAGCGGAAGAATCCATGTTCGTGGCACCGTCCATTGTGGTATCCAAAAGTAACGAGCACACGGGTTTCTCGGGGACCCTGATGATCCACCGGACCCTTTTGGCCGAACGGGTTCGCAGCCATTTGGCGCAATTGGAGCGCTGGGGATTTTGTCGGGTGGCGATTCTGAACACCCACGGTGGAAATCTTCCGCTGCTCCGAAGTCTGCTGCGGGAAATCCAAATTCAAACGGGTCAAGTCGTTCACCTGCTCAATCCTTTTCCTGCCACGGAAATGGAGGAGAGGGAGCAGCAGTTCGGTATTCATGGCGGGGAGTACGAAAGTTCAATTCTGTATGCGCATGCACCGGAGCTCTGCCATCCGGAGCGGGCGGATGCCCAATGGATCGACGCGGGCTTGGAAGGGCCGGATCTGCGTCCCGAAGCCGCGCCCGCCACCTTCGCCTGGACGGCCCGTGACCTTAGTTCCAGCGGCACCATGGGCGATGCTACCCGCGCGACTGCGGAGAAGGGTCGGCTGTGGACCCAACGGGCCGTGGATCAACTTGTGACGGAAATCAGGAGCCTGCCTCTATGAAGCGTTTTTTGCGGACAAACTCGTTTATCTTCGGGATCCTGTGTGTAGTTGCCTTGGCGGCTCTGGTACCGGAGTTGGGAGGGTCGGACAGTGTTCTTCCCATCGGCTTCCTGCGCCTGGCCGGAGTTTTTCTGATTTTTTTCAATCAAGGAGTGGTGTTGCCCGGTGAGGAATTGAGGCGGGGGTTTCTGGAGTGGAAATTACATCTCTACGTGCAGCTATGCACCTACCTATTGTTTCCGTTGCTGGTGGGAATGGGGTTGTGGGCGAGTTCTGCTTTGTTTGTGCAACAGGATTTACGACTGGGTTTTCTGTTTCTGGCCTTTCTGCCCACCACAGTGACCTCGGCGGTGGCACTGGTATCCTTAGGGGAGGGGAATGTGACCGGTGCCCTGTTCAATTGCACGCTTTCCTCGATTATCGGGGTGTTCTGGGTGCCGGTGATGGCCGTGGTTTTTATGGGGGTTGGAGGAGGGGATGACCAAATCGCCCTGGGGGGGATGCTGGGAAACATCGCCGCCACCATTTTGCTGCCGCTGTTGCTGGGTCAGCTGACCCGTCCCTGGCTGAAAACGGTCTTCGGCGGGCACAAAGTGTTTATCCGCCGTTTCAATAGCGGGGTGATCCTGTTTATCGTGTGGGCGGCGTTTTGTCAGAGTTTTTTGCGCGATGTGTGGACGCGGGTGTCGGGATTTGATTTAGGTTTTACGTTGATAGGGGTGATCGTAACTCTGCTGGCGGGGAGTGGTCTGGTTTGGTTGGGGTCGGGCCGGATCGGGTTTCCGGACGCTTCCAGAATCACCGCGCTTTACTGCGGAGGACAAAAAAGCATTGCCATGGGGCTTCCCCTGTCGGTGATGATCTTCAGCGGAGCGGGTTTCGAATACGAGCTGAGTCTGGTGGTACTGCCATTGTTGCTGTACCATCCCGCCCAACTCATTCTGGGCGGTTGGTTGGTTCCCCGTTTTCAGCGCTTCGCAACTCGGCCGTGAGTTGAATTTCCACAGTGGCGTTGCGGGGGAGTCCGGCCACCGATACCGCTGCCCTCGCGTGCCGTCCGGCTTCACCGAAAATGTCCGCGAACAGGTCGGAGGCTCCATTGATTACCGAGGGGCTTTCCCCGTATCCCGCCACCGCATTCACATAGCCCCCAAGGTAGAGAAGCTGTTTGACGTCGTTAAGGGAGCCGGTGACGGAGCGCAGGACGGACAGGGCATTCAGGGCGCACACTTTTGCCGCTTCCCTCCCATCTTCCAGGCTTCGCTCGGCGCCCACCTGACCCATCCAGGATGGTTTTTCGGCGGACACACTGATGACCCCGGCCAGATAGACCACATTTCCGCAGCGACGGAAGGGCAGATAGGTGCCGCCGGGAGTGGGGGGCGGCGGGAGGGTGATACCCCGTTCGATCAATCGGTCTTCCGGGTTCATACGGGAGCTCCAGTGAGGGTGATGCGTCGCAAAACCGTTTCGGAGGAGGCATAGGCCTCGCGAAACGCGTCCAAAGAGGAAGTGGCGGCTTTGGACACCCGTCGATAGGGGATTTCCAACTGAACCTCCGCTTCATCCAGCGGCCAGGGACGTAGACCATAGTGATACTCACCCTGAGGAATAAACGCCACGGTCATTTTTTCCCCGGAGCGGGTGAGTTGAGGATGGCGCAGGACGGAGCGCTCCGGAAAATCAACCCCGATCAACAAAGAAAGACTGTCGCAGGCCTGCAGAAATTCGAAGGCTCTTTGTAAGTGTGCATCCGTAAGATAGGGTGCCAAATCGCTACGGGAAATAAGCGAGTCTTTTAATTCCTGCTGACGCTGCCGCTGTCCCTGAATAAAATCCGCGTGCAGGGCTCGGTCCTCTTCGGAAAGGCCTGAAAGATCCGCTTGCTCCGTCAGCAGATTCACGGTGTGCATGGAGATGAGAATGGCACTGTAGGGATCGCGGTCCGCGGCGCGTTCGGTGGCTTGGCCGCGCACGTGAAGATAGGCCGCCAGGTCAATATCCTCAAAGGCATCATAAGACCCCACCAATTCTCTGGAGAAGGCACTTGGATGTCCGTCCGGAGTCAACTCAGGGGCCTTGTCTCGGTCCGCCCAGCTGTCATCGTGACGGGAAACCGCATCCAGCACATGTACGAAGGGATCGGGCGGGGAAAACAGTTCATTTTTCCAGTGACTCGCGAATTCGCCCGCCAGTGCCGCGTGGGTTTGGTGGGGAAGCAATAACCAGTACTCATTCTCTTC
>JAGYLC010000155.1 GCA_018401235.1 Kiritimatiellia bacterium | reverse complement strand
CCGATTGGTCGGTGGGCCATTGGCAGGCCGAACGCCCGTCGGAAAGTCTCTGGAACATCGTGTTCCCCAATCCGGGCGGTGCCGGAAACATTCTGTTCGTCCGCGCCACCCTGGGGATGATCGACAGCGATAGCGACGGTATGGACGACGGATGGGAAATCTGGCATTTCAACAACCTGGACCAAAATCCCGGAGACGATTTCGACGGAGACGGCCTCACGAATTTAGAGGAATACGTCGCGGGCACCGATCCGACAGCTACCGACACCGACGGGGACGGCATAAGCGACGGGAACGAAATTCTCATCCACGGCACCGACCCCAACAACCCCGACACCGATGGTGACGGAATACCCGACGGTTGGGAGGTGACATACGGGCTGGATCCCCTTGATCCTTCCGATGCCTCCGCCGACCCGGACGGGGACGGCCTCACCAACCTTGAGGAATATCTTTTCGGTTCGGATCCGACCCTCGATGAGAGTCAGG
The DNA here is from genome assembly GCA_018401235.1 of Kiritimatiellia bacterium. Classification (GTDB taxonomy): domain Bacteria; phylum Verrucomicrobiota; class Kiritimatiellia; order SS1-B-03-39; family UBA6053; genus UBA6053. The sequence continues at coordinate 4,130 of JAGYLC010000155.1, read as the reverse complement.
ACCTGCCGGAACGGGAAAACTTTACCTACGATGACCGGGGATGGTTGAGTGACTATCAGCCGGATTCCGAAACCGACGTCACCTATGCCTTTGATCCCGAGGGCAATCTTTTGTCCACTCAATAATGTCAGCCTTCGATTATGAACCGCACCCTATTTTAGATCCATGACGAAAACAATCTCTACATTTTTGCTTCTGACGTGCATACTACTGCGTTTTCCCGCACATTCTCAAAACTGGCAGTTTGAGGCACCGATAGATTATGACGCCCTCGCACAAGCCATATCGGCCAACCTTCCCGAATTGAATGAACCTGAAAGTGGTGAGCCCATGGGGTTTGGTTTACTCTCGGTATCCACACCTCAGGTGGGATTCAATGGCAATGCCGCCGATGCAGTTTTTACAGAAATTGAGAATCTGGCTGAGTCCTTGGGGAATGATCCCGCCCGAATATTCGAATTTGTTTTCAGTTCCATCGACTACGAGCATTATTACGGTAGCCGCAAAGGGGCGCGTCTTACATTGATAGAAGGCAGCGGAAACGACATGGACCAGTCCGCCTTGCTCGTTTCATTGTTGCGCGGGGCCGGATTCAGCGCTGGATACGTCAGGCAATGGAATATTGTCCACTATCATAACTCCAACCCTTCGGTTCCTACGGGTATTCGTTGGCTGGGCCTCAGCGACACGCCCGACACGGGTACGCAAACGCCCCCTCCCACGGGATGGACACAACTTCAATTCGAGCAAACGTTGGTGTTACAGAGTTTTTTTATAACCAGAGGGTTCGAGGCACTTGTATTTCCGGATTTACCGGGGGGGGTGCTCACCAGGCGAACCGCTGTCGTAGTTGACATCGGTGGAACAGTTTTTCACCTCGACCCTTCCGCAAAGTCCGGTTCACCTTCACCGGTTTTGGACGTTTTGGGTGCTACCGGTTTCAATGCATCCACATTTTTGACTTCGCTTGGAGGTCAATCAGGTACGTATTCTATCAGTGAATTGGACGAGGAGGAAATCCAGGACAGCCTTTCAAATTTCACCAACAATCTTCTCAATGAGATCAAGTCGAGCCGATTGAATGATACGGTGGATCAGCTATTGGGCAATGGGAATCCGATCTCACTTACTCTTGGAGAAATAACTCAAAATTTTGAGTTACTACCACGTATTGAATCCGAGCCTTATAGCCCCGATTATTCAGAGATGATTCCCGAATCCGCCATGTCGAAACTGGAAGTACAGGTGAACGAAACCGCTCCCGGGGAAATGCTCATGCCGGAACTTGCGGGACAGCGACTGTCACTGAACCACGACGGAAACACTGTGCAATTTTGGATGGATGACACGCAGGTTTTTACCCGGTCTGTACCCGGGGCCACCTATGATGTGACGTTGCGTGCCATCCACCCCCAATCCGGCGGGATCACCCCTTTGTTTGATGACGAAACCACCAACACCTACAAGAAAGACAACAACTCCGCCTACGCCATTATCTATGCATTCACCCCGAGCCAACGTTTCCTGCGCTACCGCAACGAGAGACTCGATGCCATTATGCGGGAAATCCGCACCTTGGATCCCGATTTGTTCGATGCGGACGGGGTGCTTGATTTTGAGAACCTCGCCGACACCAATCTGAGGCGTCGGGTTGTGGCCGAGTTACTCAATATCATGGGCTTGAATTGGCTCTATCAGACCGAGCAAACCAACCAAATGGTCGCAGCCCTCACCAATACCTCTGTGGTTATGCACCACCGCTTCGGTCGTATGGGGCAGGAAGAAGGGTTTTACGTCGATGTAGGACTGCAACGGTCTGGCAATTTTTCACGCGATGGCAGTCCGGGTAACGTCCTTCGCTATGGAGCCACCTTCAGCTATCTCTTCAGTGCTCTCGAACACGGCATCATCGACCAATACGAATTCGAGTCCAACGCCGCCGTGTCCACCATTCAGATTTTCCACCTCGCAAATTCCAGCGCAGACCCGGCCAAAAACACCATCTACTTCGCCAACAGCGCAAACTGGTCCAGTGTCTCCAGTCAATTAAACGGCTATCTCCAAACCGATTTAAATGCCTTTCAATCCAAGCTGAACAACGGTTCTCAACTCATCCTGCCCCAACACAAACACAATGGTGCCCCCGGTTGGGACTGGGACGGAAGTGGGTATATCGAAATCTCTCCCCCCGCCGGCGGGGGAACCAGCATCGGCATGATCATCAACGGAGATTACGAAACGTCAGGTGGTTGGAATACCATCAACTCTTTTGTCAATACCGCTCCGATTACACACAACTCCCACTCCACTCCGAATTACAACAATTACAGCGGTGTCTCCAGCATCTCCATCCCCAGTACCCCGACCTTCAATACCCCCTCCTTCTTTGGTTGGGACCCAGTCGACATGGCCACCGGAGCATTTGTCTTCGACCGCACCGACCTCGAAACCGGCGGCGGGGAGCCCGCGGACTTACACTTCGCCCGCCACTACAGTTCCAACCGCCGCGCCAACGACGCCCCGGGCCTCGGCTACGGCTGGATCCACAATTACCACATGCGGGCCACTCGACGCACCGCGCCCGAGGCCGGACTGGGAGAAACCACCTCCTACGAGGCCGCGCCCATGCTCGCCGCCGTCGCCATCATTGCCGAACTGGTCGAAGATCCCCAAAATGTCAAAGCCATGGTCGCCGGAGCCCTGGTGGCCAAATACGCGGTGGACAACCTGCTCAACAACGCCGTCTCCATCAGCTTCGGCAAGGAAAGCGTCCAGTTCGTCCGCCAGCCTGACGGAACCTGGACACCACCCGCGGGCAGCTCCCTGACCCTCACCGAGGACGGCAACGACTGGATCGTTACCGAGCGCTTTGGCCCCACCTGGGTCTTCGACCAAACCAATGGCGGACGCATCTCCTCTATGACCGACTTTTTCGGCCACGAAAAAACCTTCGCCTACGATGCGGAAGGTCTTCTCCAAACCGTAACCGACTCCGAGAACCGCACCCTGACCTTCGGCTATCAGAACGACCGTATCACCAGCGTCACCGACAGCACCAACCGCGCGGTCACCTATCAATACAATACCGACGGACAGCTTACCCACGCCACCGATCCCGAAGGAAAAACCGCCCGCTTCTTTTACGACACCGATTCGCGCATGATCGAATTGCGCGACCCGGAAGACCGCGTCATTGTCGAAAACCAATACGACTCGGAAAACCGGGTCACCACCCAAAACAGCGAAGGTGACCCCGAAAAGGAGTGGACCCTCGCCTTCACAGGCTACCGAAACTCCGAGACCGACCCCCTCGGGGGCGAAAAAGTCTATTCCTACGACAAACGCGGCCGCCCTGTCTCCTCTTGGACCGAAACCGATGACCGCACCCGCATGATGTATAACGGACAGGACCACATGACCCGAGAAATCACTCCCGGCGGCCATGAAGTCCGCTCCGTGTTTGATCCCGACCACAACCTCCGTATCCAAAGCCAGGCCCCGCTGGGTTACATACAAGGATTCAACGTTACTCCGAATTTGGACTTTGTTTCGCCCATTACCAATCCGCAAATCCCCGCCGGGGGAACCGTTTCCGCCCATACCTACGACAGCCTCCACCGGGCCGTCGAAACCCGCGTCAAAGACCTCACCAACACCTGCCCCGACCGCGTTACTGTTTACACCTACCTTCCCGGCAACGACACCCATCTGCCCGACAGCGTGACCGACCCCGAAGGCAACGTCACGGAATACACCTATCACCCGGATGGACAGGTCCACACCGAAACCGCCGTCTCCACCACCGGTAACCGCACCACCACCCACACCTACGATTCCCGCGGTATGCCGGATACCATCACCTATTCCGACGGCACCACCGAAACCTTTGTGTGCAACATTCGCGGCGATCTCGACTCCGAAACCGACCGCCGCGGCCACACCACCACCTACCAATACAACGACCGCCGCGAACTCACCCACATCACCTCTCCCGACGGGGGCGTCACCGTGCGCACCTTCGATGACAACGGCAACCTCGAAACCACCACCGACCCCGAAGGCAACACCACCCGCCACACCTGGAGCCCCCAGAAAAAGCTTCTCACCGTCACCACCGCGTACGGCACCCC
>JAGYLC010000154.1 GCA_018401235.1 Kiritimatiellia bacterium | reverse complement strand
GATCCGCGCAATGTAAAATTCGAGATCGACAGTCTGCTGGAAATGGCCCGGCACGCCGAACTGGACGGCATTCATCTGGACTACATGCGCTACCCCGGACGGGACGGGGATTATGGACCCGCCGCCCGCAAAGCTTTCGAAACACAACTGGGGCATCGCGTCACCAACTGGCCCGCCGACGTGTTGGGTCCCCTGCAGGATCGCTTTCAGCGCTTCCGCCAACAGGAACTCCACAACGCCATGCGGAATATTTCCACCGCAGTTCGAAAAGAATTTCCCAATCTCAAACTCAGTGTCGCGGTGTGGGGGGCCTGGCCCGACTGCGCGGATTCGCAGGGACAAGACTGGCCGGTATGGGCACGGGAAGGCTGGGTGGACTGGATTATCCCCATGAACTACACCGACAACCCGGATCAACTCGCCGGCTGGCTGGATCTGCAAGCCGCACAGCCCGGGGTCCGCGAACGCCTGGTCCCCGGACTCGGCTACATCTCCAGCAACGCCGAACTCAGCCCCACCCAACTCCTCGACCAACTCACCCTCATCCGGGAACGCAACCTCCCCGGCGCCATCCTCTACCGCCTCGACAGCTCCCTCGCCCCCCGCCTCTTCCCCTACCTCACTCTTTGGGAGTGAGGCTACTCCTCAAAAGGATTTTCAACCGTTACACCGAGCCCCTTAAAATCCGTCACGTTACGGGTGGCGATTCGAAGTCCGTGCACTCTGGCAGTAGCAGCCAGCAATCCGTCAATCACGGGCAGACTTCGAGCCGAGTTTAGTCGCCCCCATTCCGTTGCGACCCGCCCACAAATCGGTAGCGTCTCCCTTGCAAAGTTGAGTTCAATTCCGGAAAGCCATCTCTCCAGCGCCTTCGCCTGGTCAGAATCTTTTCGTCGAACGGATTCGATCCCTTTTCTGATTTCGCCCAAACTCAAAACGCTGATCATCTGCTTCTCTCCCTGTACGCGCAGCTGCCACGCCAACACATGGGGATCCGCACGGTTCCCTTTACGTAATTCGCTCAGAATATTGGTGTCGAGTAGAATCGCCATTTACAGACCCGTCTCACGATTCTCACTCTCACCGGAACGCTCCAGAGGAATCTCCACCTCCGGGCAAACCGGGTGCTGAACCAGGTACGTTGCCAAAGGTTCTTTGACACTCTGAGGACGATTCAACGCCTCGGCCAGAATCCGTCGGTGCTGCTCTTCTGCGGATACGCCATTTTCCGCCGCGCGAACCTTCAGTTTTCGCACCAGCGACTCGTCAATATTTCGTACCAGCAATTGTTTCATAGGATGGAGTATGCTATCAATGATAGCAGATGTCAAGTTTTCCGGTTATGAGCCAACAAAAATTCGCTTAAGTCCATGGTCTATAGAAAATATGTTGTGCAAATGGAACCCCTTCAAATCCGGGAACGCAGGCATCCTTGCCTGCAACCACCCCCGGGAACGCGGGCATCCCTGCCCTCAACAATCCATTCCGAGCCTCGGAAAGACAAAAAATCCCCTTCCGAACGTCGGAAATCACAAATCCTCTTCCAAAACCTCAACCAACTCCCGTTCCAGGATTTTTTCACAGTTCCGCCGCAACGTCTCCGCCACCGGCTCCATGTTTGGGCATCCTGCCCCCAGCACCGACTCGAATGAGCACACCCGCTCTCCCCGCAGGCCGCAGCCGACGATCAGGTCAAAGCCCCTGAGGTCCACCTTCACATTCAGGCTCATGCCGTGCCAGGTGACCCATCGGGTGAATTTGAATCCGATGGCGGCGAATTTACCCTGGTCGCACCAGCCTCCGGCTTTGCCCTCTTTGCGGTAAGCCTCGATGCCGAAAGTACCCGCCGTCTGCAGGGCAATTTCCTCCAGGGCGTGCAGATATCCGTGCGTTCCCATTTCCGTCCGGCCCAGTTTCAGAATGGGATACAGCACCCATTGACCCGGCGCGTGATAGGTCACATCCCCTCCCCGCGAGGACGTATGAAGGGCGATTCCCGCCCCTTGCAGGGCCTCGTCGTCGGCCAGCACAAACTCCGTGCGTCCGCGTCTACCCAGAGTGATTACGGGCGGGTGTTGCAGCAGCAGCAGGGTATCCGGAATTTCATCCCGGATTCGGGCCGCCACCAGCCGTTCTTGTAACAAAACCGCCTCCGGATACGGAAGCGGTTCGGGAAAGTGACAAAAACGGGCAATCGTCATTCGGCGGGGAGCAGTGCCCGGTAGGCCTCCGCATCCAATAATTCGTCTAGATCGGAGGGGTTCGCCGATTTTAGTACAAACAACCAGCCCTCACCGAAGGAATCTTCGTTGATGCGTTCAGGGGAACTACTCAGTTCTTCATTCACCTCCAGAATTTCACCGGACAGGGGGGAATACACATCGGAGGCGGCTTTCACCGACTCGACCACCGCCACTTCATCTCCGGCGGAGACGGTCGACCCCACTTCGGGTAGATCCACAAAAGTTAAATCGGCCAGCTGGCTCTGGGCGAATTCGGTGATTCCAACCCGGCATTGGTCGCCTTCCACTCGAATCCATTCGTGACTTTCCGTGTATTTCAACTCTTCCGGGACCTGCATATGATTTGCCTTGGGGTAAAATGGAGGCGTGGGTCGGATTCGAACCGACGGTAACAGGATTTGCAATCCCGCGCATTAGACCACTCTGCCACCACGCCATTTGTGAAAGCACAACTTTATACGAGTTTTTGATGTTTTGTCAACACAGGGAACACGATGAGATTTGTCATTTTTTCACTCTCATTCAGCGCTGAGTAAGAGTAAGCGGTCGGGCCGAAGGTCCGCGAAGTTATCAGCCCCATCCAAGGAGCCTGCGACGCAGGGTGGGGTTTGAGTGTACCAACCCCATTGCCGGGCTGTAGGCCCGCGCAGATCACCACGGCATGGGCAGCGGTGATCTTCGCGGGCCTACAGCCCGACTGGTTTCTTTTGGTTAAGCTACCCCACCCTGCTTCGCTTCGCTCATTGGATGGGGCTGGTATCGATGCGGGCTTACAGCCCGAAATAAAAACTCAATTTTCCTTCGAAAGCGCCCTGAAAAAGCGTTCGGCCGGGCAAAACCCGGTGAAAGCGCTCTGGATCAGGTTAAATCCGACAAACACCGCCAGCCACAGCCACGCCGGGTTGACAAACCGGCCCAGGGTGAACGAGATCAGGACCATAAGTCCCGCTACGATTCGTACTTTTCCTTCAACACTCATTTTAGTTTCTCCAGTTGGATTGTTACAGGGTCAAAACCATCGACGGATGGCGACATACAGATTGGAATTGTCTTCGAATTGTCCAAAAAAGGTGTGCTCCTTTTCGCCGGCGAACACATTGGCTCCCAGTGTGCCCGTCCACTGGTCGCTCCAGGCGTACTCCGCGCTCGCGCGCAGATACATATCCTGATCCGACGGCGAATAAAACACAAATCCGGAAAGCATCAGTTTTTGATTCATCAGCAGTTGCGTCAGGCGCAGAGTGCCGAGCTGCCGCCACTCGTCACGGGCGGGCTGCATCTCCGGGAGTGAATCCCTGTAGGCGTCATAATCCTGCATCCACTCCGCATAGCCCTGAACGCCCAGGGTCACATTCGCTATCAACTCCCGATTGTAGCCCAGCAGAAATCGGGCTTCCGAGTTGTTAATTCCCGGATTCGAACCCGCTCGATCCTCCAGCGAATCGTAATAGGCGGTCTCCGCATTCACCAGTCCGCCCGCCGCCGGAAACAAAACCGACGCCCCCCACACCCTCAATTCTGGGAAGATCCCCCTCCCCTCCGCATCCATGCCGCCGGGCGATTTCCAATAACCTTCGTAGGCATACAGCGCGGTTTCCACCGACCCCACATGCCGGGCCGCGCGCAGGGCCCACTCCATGCCGTCCGGTTCGTCCACCGGCAATGGATTCTCCGGTGTATACATGCCGGGGAAAAACGAGATCCCGTCACCGTCCAGATAGCGATCCGCATTAAATCTCGGGGTCCAGACCATATCCAAGGTCCACTCCCCCGGATACACCGACACCCACAGCGCGTCGGAGGGGGCTTTCAGATACTCAACATCCCGGCCATTGAAAAAGGACTGCCAGTCTTTAGGGAACAGATCGTTGAGGAACAGCAAATCTCCCGTTCCCCAGGTCAGCACCTGACGACCCACTTTCACATCCATCCAAAAGCTAGGACGAAAGGCCGCCGAGGCGGTCCGCACATCCACCCAGCCCTCGCCGGTGCGCAGGTCGATGTGGTTGCGGTCCCTGTCCAGGTCGTCGTAGAGAACATCCACTTTGCCTTCCAGTTCCACCGGCCCCGCGAAATGGGTTTTGCCCAGTTGAATGCGCATTTCCCGGATCGAAGCGCTGTCCTGACCGGGATCCGACTGTAGACGCTCCCCAACCCGACCCTCCACAAAACCCGCCAGAGGTTGGGCGGCCAGGGGAAAGGCAAGTAGTACCAAAAGCATCTGTGCGAATCGCCTCATTGTACCGCCTCCCGGGGGGGGCGACGCAGAAAGCGTTCCGAGAACAGCCGCTCGTTCAGACCCACGTCGTATTGGATTCCGCTGAAGGTATTGACGGTCCGGCTGTTGCGGGACACATCCTCCACCGTGCTGCGGATCACCGTGGGATAGCCGTCGATGGTTTCAACCTC
>JAGYLC010000153.1 GCA_018401235.1 Kiritimatiellia bacterium | reverse complement strand
GAAGGGCCCCTCCGGTTGGGGAGAGAGCGCGATCCGGTGCACAACGGGCCCTCCAAAGGGAAGCGCGTGTTCCCGGCCTACTGCTTTGTAGATCATTAAAAAGTCGCCTTCCGGGCGAGGGGTAACGGTCGGGTTGGCGATCATCAGGGAGTCAGTAGCTTGCGGATCGCTGCTTACATCGATCAGCGGAGCCTCGAAGCGGGTCCATGGGCCCGCGGGGTACTCGGCCACGGCAACGCCGATTCGCTGGTTGTTGCGGTGGATCCAGTTCCAGCACTCCGGCGTTTCCGCCGGTTTCCGATCGCCGGAGTTTCCCATGTAGTAGAGGTAATAGTTGTTGCCGTGCTGCAGGACCGACGGATTGTGCGTGCACAGGCCGTCCCAGAAGGATGCGTCGCGTGCCGGCAGAACCACTTCCTGATGGACATACGGGCCGAGTGGATCCGGAGCGGTGGCCCGGGCGATTTCGGAATGGGTGACCCATGCGTTGAATCCGGTCGCGCGGGGCCAGCGTGAATAGAAAAGGTGACAGGTTCCCTCCGGATCGCGGACCATCGAGCCGCACCAGATGAAATAATCCGGATCGGAAAACCGGGCGCGCAGGGGCACCGGAAGACATTCAATAACGGGCTTGCGGGGACATTCCGGAAAGGTTGGTTCGCACTTAACTTCTGTTGTGATCATGAGGGCATCCTACAGAATTTGTTCTTCGGCGGCTATGTCGGATAGCGCAACCGTTAGATACATTTGCGCTAAACGGGCGGCATAAACGGTGCATGGCCCTGTGCGACGAGGGGTCGGCGGGCCTCCGTTTCTGTTCTGTGGCGCAAATGTGCCTTTTTATTGCGTGGGTGAGTGTAGTGAACGGACGGAATTTGCGGTATAGTGCACAAATCATAACCAAACACCTTCATTCAAGACCAAACGCCCCGCCCCTTCCTTTTCAACCTTCCTCTTTTAATAAACTACCAGTATGAATGCTTCCCCCCGTTATACCCAATCAGGAGACACCACATGGTTCAAGCCAGACGCCTTTGGCTTGTTCATTCATTTCGGCATTTACACCGTGGCGGAGATTGAAGCGTCCTGGCCGATGAAGGCGTTCTCGAGCGAGGATGCCGCAGGAAATTCTGCTGAGCGCTGGACACCGGAGCGGTACTACGGACTTGCGCCCGAATTCACCGCCGAAGATTACGATCCGGTCCAATGGGCCGCAATCGCGAAAGATGCTGGATTCCGTTATGCCGTTCTGGGCACAAAGCATCACGATGGCTTCTGTTTATGGCCGACCCGTACAAAGGATTTCCATGCGGGCAATGTGGGGCCGAAACGGGACTTGGTCGAGCCGTTCATTGAGGCCTTCCGTAATGCGGGACTGAAGGTTGGGCTTTATCTATCCTTAATTGATTGGGAGGACCCTGACTTCACTTCCCTGCCGGCATCCGACCGGTTTTCTTCTCCGCTTCGTCCCCATGATTTTGATCCTGAACGATGGAACCAATTTCTCAAACGGGTTTTCGGACAGGTAAAAGAATTACTGACGAATTATGGAAAGATCGACATGCTTTGGTTCGACGTGCCTGGGTGGGGCGGCGATATTTGGCATGCTGACGAGCTCAAAATGATGATGCTTTCTCTGCAGCCGCATATCATCTGCAATGATAGACTTCCAGGTTGTGGAGATTTTGTCACTCCGGAGCAGCAGATCCCGATGAGCCCGGTCGGCGGACTGTGGGAAAGTTGCATGACCATGAATGAGAACTGGGGCTACCACCCGGACCCGGAGAAATACAAGCCGGCCCGGAAATTGGTAAAGGATCTCTGTGAAATTCGATCCATGGGAGGCAACCTCCTCCTGAACGTCGGACCTGATGCCCGTGGATGTTTTCCGGACATGGCTGTGGAGAGGCTAAAGGAGCTCGGGGCCTGGCTGGAAAAATCAGGGGACTCCATTTATGGTGCGGAGCGCGGCTTGGATTATTGTCATTTTTGGGGCCCGAGCACGCGCAAAGGCAACACGCTCTACTGTCACCTGACATCCATCCCGTCACCCGATTTCGAGATTCGTGGCATCGCAGACGATCCTTTGCGCGTCTACCTCCTACAAAGCGGAGAGGATCTGGTTTTCGAGCGCAAACACCACCGGATCCGCATTTCCTGCGCGGGGGCAAACCTGGATGCGCTCTGCCCGACCGTTGCAGTGGAATTCAAATGCCCGCCGGCCTCGCTGCAATTCTCATCGACCGTTTTCACATCCCACGGCGATTTGCTATGGGGGGACGGCAAATGAGATTTCCGTTAATAGAATGCCTCCGGCGAAGCGTACAGGGTTTCAACTCGGTTACTTTCTTATCAAACAAAATGCCCATATCTTACAGTCCCGTGCCACTAACCCGCTTCTTTCTCCACGCCAACCTTTTATCGGTATGCGTACTATCTTCGATTCCTTGGCACACGGCCCGCGCGGCCGGTTCCCTCAAAGAGAATTCGAGCGCGGGGACTGAAGCGGCACCCGGCGTTTCGCTCACTGTAATAAACCACAGTGACGCCCCACTGCATGCCGCGGCGATCTATCTCGACCTCGAGGAGCTCGGACGGATCGGCATCGGGACCGGGAATCCCGTCGAGGCCGTCACCGAAGCCGGAGACGTCCTGCCGCTCGTGCGCGCCACCGAAAACGGCGTGAATGGCGCCCGGATCTACCTGTCACTCCAAGGCGGCGAGCGCGCCGATCTCATTCTCCGTTCGGCGGAGAAATGGGGCCATGCAAGCCAAGTTGCATCCGCATCCTTCGATTCGGGCGGCGGCACAGGCACGTTGCGCAACGGAATCCTGGCATTTCACTACCGTGATGGAAAATGGGGGATCGACTTCGCCCCCCCCCGGGCCGACGAGGCAGGGCGGCCTGGCAACCTCTCCGTACTGGCGGATTGTCACATGGACTTCTGGCTGGATTCGGAGCGTCGTGGACGGCAACTGGGCATCGCTCCGGAGAGGCTGATCGAAATGGGGCTGGTTCCATCTGAACGCATGATTTTGCTGGGGGGCGAGTCACGCGTACTGCCTGACGGCTCTGCGGAGCTGGAACTCACCAAGGGGTTTGATGGTTTTGCGTCGGATATCACGTGGACCGAGACGTACACCTTGCCACCCGGCAAACCGATTCTTCTTTACCGGAGTCGGTTCACCACCACCAGTACCGCCGAGCGCTACATCGCCTTCGTCGACCTCGGAGGTGGCGTGCGGGGGCGCTTTGGGAAATTGCTAAAAGGCAAAATGCGTTTTAAATACGAGAACCCGAAGGAACCCGTCCGCATTCTTCTTTCCGGTCGGGAGAACAGCTTCCTCCGCGTTGCCTGGCGTGCCGAACGATGCTGGGTCGGGATCGATTCCGAATTGGGGAACGGCGTTGGAATTTCGACAACCGAATCTATCACCCGCCCGCTTCAGGGGAGCACCGTCTGGAGGATTTCAAACTTCGACTTCTTGGCCCGGGTTCTCTGTGTCGACCAAGAGAACCAGCCTTACGCATTCAGCGCCGACAACCCATTAGACTTTGGATTCGCCTTCCTCGCCACCGGTGGCGGGGCGGACATCTGGGAGGAGAGCCGCAGACTTTTCTCAGCCGTTACTCAAGGCAGTATGCCCCGGACAAGCTCCGCATATGGAGTCTATTCGAATGCGCACCCCCTTCAAACCGGCCTCGTCAATGGCTTTCATGCGGACCTTGCCACGCTTTCAATGCTCCCTGGAAGCGAAACGGACCGCGTCGCCGCGCTGGAAATGAATTTCACCCGTCCCCATATTCTCTCCGCCACGGCGAGCAACGAGAATGGGGTTAACCCGGTTTCAGTGAATATGCTCCCCTGGGGGGAATCCGGCGAGCCACGGACGCTGATGACGTTGAATCCTGGAGAAACGAAGGAGATTGACCTGACGGAAACCACCGGCTGGCTGGGCCAGCGCCGGAAATTCATCCTCGAAGTATCTCAATCCCAAGGCCCTGGGCTGGAGCAGCTCACCATCGCGCCCGCCGGATTCGAGGCACCGAAACTGGACGTGCCCGCTGATGGTGTCGACCTGACCCATATCGCCGCCTTTTTCCGTTGGAAGCAGATCAAAGGTGCGATCGACTATGAACTGCAACTGGCGCGAGACGAGCATTTCACCGACACCGTCACTCTCAAGGTGCGCTCGGAGGTGGATAAGCCTTACTACATGCCCTCCGAATCCGAACTGCCTATCGCAGGCTTGTGGCACTGGAGGGTACGCGCGGTGGAATCGGACACCCCCGGCCAATGGTCGGAATCCCGTTCGTTCACCATTAACACTGATCTTGCCAGGAAGCCGCTGGTTCTCAAGCCGACCCCCGGGCATCCCCTCTTCACGATGGAAGGAAACCGCGTTTCGGACTGGAGCCGTTTCAAGGACACTCTCCCCTCCGACATCAAACCTTATGTCGCGATCAATACCAGTATCTTCAAAAACGAGGACTACATTAGCTACTTTCGCCCTATCCACGAAGAAATGGGCGTGAAGGTTTTTCTGCGGACGCACGGTCCAGGACCGATGTCCCACTGGGTGCCGCTTTCCATTGTCGAGGAAATCTTCCAAACCTATCCGAACGTCATCGGGATCATGGGAGGGGAAACCCT
>JAGYLC010000152.1 GCA_018401235.1 Kiritimatiellia bacterium | reverse complement strand
CCGCTGCCGGGAGATCACCGCCGGCAACTCCATGGATGTGTTGGAAATCGACGGGGCCAGCAACAACAAAGTGGAACATGTCCGCGAAATCCGCGAAAACGCCAAATTCGGCACCAACAATTCCCGCTTCAAAATTTATCTGATCGACGAGGTGCACATGCTCACCCCGGGGGCGTTCAACGCGCTGTTGAAAACCCTGGAAGAGCCGCCTCCACACGTGAAATTTCTGTTCGCCACCACCGAACCGCAGAAAATTCCGGACACCATTCTCTCCCGCTGTCAGCGCTTTGACCTGCGGCGAATCCGGGCCAAGGACATCACCGGGCGTCTGCAGGAGATATGCAAGGCGGAAAAGGTGGAAGTGGAGGAAAACGCCCTGCTGGCGATTGCCCGAGGTGCCCGCGGAGGCATGCGCGATGCGTTGTCTTCGATGGACCAGTTGATTTCCTTCCGGGGAAAATCACTTCGGGAAGAGGACGTGCTGGCCGTTTTCGGCCTGGTGTCGCAGAAGCATCTCGAGTCGCTGGCGGCGGCTATTCTGCAGCACAACATCCCGGGCATTCTGGAGGCCATCGCCGAATTCGACGAAACCGGCAAGGATTTGGAGCGGGTGCTGGTGGATTTGGTTATTCACATGCGGCACGTGCTGGTGCAGGCCTACAGTCCTGAAGGAGGATTGTTGGATGAATTGCCCGATATTCAGTCCGAAGTGATTCGGGAGCAGGCGCATTTCGTGGATCCCTCCCGGGTGTCCGCCCTGTTGGAAAAATTGATTGCCGCCGCGGAGCAATTGAAATATTCGCTGTCCAAGCGCACGCTGTTGGAAACCGCCCTGATTTCCGCCGCCCGCACCGCCCATTTCGCCACTCTTGACGAAGTGTGGAAGCAGGTGGACCGCCTGAAGTCGGGCGGCGAAGACTCTTCCGCCGACGAAAAAAAAAAGAACCGCTAAGGACCGGGTCCTCCAAAGTGGAGCCGGTACAGGCTCCTCCTCCCGTCCAGGCTGAAGCGGAAGCGGATCCACAGGAGACTCCGAAAGAGGAACCGGCGGAGCCCATGAAACCGGAATCTCCCCCGCCCGAAGTGGACGCGGACCGGGAACTGGCCGAGTTGCGGGAAGCCTGGCCGGATATCGTGGAAAAATGTCTGGTGATTCAACCCTTGTTGCGGCGCGATCTGCGGGACTCCTGGCCGCTGCGGATTTCCGAACGTACGTTGGTGATCGGGTTTGATCCGGAGTTCTCCGGCGAAATGGAAGAGGTCATGCAACTGGATCACGGCGGGTTGCATCATTTTTTCTCGGAGAAACTGGGTCGTTCCGTCCGCATCGACTACGAGGTGATGAAGGAGGCGGTGACCTGGTCGCATCACGCTCCATCCGACGGGACTCGCGGAAGTGGAAGCGGATGCCGCAACAGGTGCGAACGGAGAGAAGACGCCCCAGGACTGGCTTTCGAACGAAAACCATCCGGCAGGTTCTGAAGTTTTTCATGGTGACATTATTGATATTCAACAGTAACCTGTGCAATACCAGGAGGAGTCCACAATGGCAAATATGATGAAAATGCCTTTACAGTGCAGGATTCAAACACAAATGAAAAAGTACAGACACATTGGCGGAACGCGAGGCCTCTTTCCCTCCGGCGGCGGCAGCTGGTGGAGGTGACCGCGACCTGCGACGGCTCGGTGAAATCGATTCACATTGATCCCAAAGCCGTCGATCCCGCCGAAGTGGAGATGCTGGAGGACTATACTTCCGCCGTGCAGGGCGCGGTGAATCTGGGCAAGCAGACCATGGCGGATGAGATGGGCAAACTGACCCAGGGACTCAACATACCCGGGATGCCGTTTTAAGATGCCCGAAGCCCTGCAACAATTGATTCATGCCCTTTCGCGGCTGCCGGGGATCGGCAAGCGCACCGCCGAGCGCATGGCCTATCGGCTGCTGTTGCGGGAATCAGGACCAGTTGCGGGAACTGCAGGTTGCGTTGGAGCGGGCGGGACGTGAGCTGACCTTGTGCGACCGCTGTGGAAATTTAACCACCCACGATCGGAATCCCTGTCGGATCTGTACGGATACCTCCCGCAATAAGAAACTGCTGTGCGTGGTGGAGGGGGCTCCCGACATTCAATTGCTGGAGCAGGCCGGAACCTATCCGGGAGTCTATATGTGCTTGCGGGGGAAAATATCGCCGATGCAGGACGAGACCGTGACCCGGCGCATTCTGGAACAGTTGATCGCCCGCATACGCGAAGACGGCGTGGCGGAAGTGCTGCTGGCCTTGAACACCGATGTGGAAAGCGATGCCACCTGTTCGATGCTGGCGGAGGTGTTGCGTCCGCTGGGAGTGAAAGTCACCCGGCTGGCCTTCGGTCTGCCGGCGGGAAGCGGAATCGCTTACAGCGATCCGGTGACCCTGCAACGGGCGATGAAGGGACGGCAGCCAGTTTAAACGGGTCCTTGAATAGCTATACATACAAGGTGGAAAGGGTGATTCCCGTCATGCTCTGACTTTTCGCATTTACAGGCGATTTGTCAATCCACAGGACGATGACCTCCTCCGCTTCTTTCTTCTTATTCCCGTCTCAAAACATCTTCCAGCCGTGTAACGGCCTCTTTGCGTTTCTTCGTGGTCATCCGGTCGACGTTGAGCAGCTTCCACTGAACCGCCGGCAGACGCTGAAGATGTGAGATGGGCAATCGGTCCCATGCGGGTTCGCCTTTCTGTATCGACAATAAAAACATCTTCTCGTCCTCCGACAATGCGCAGCGGACCTTTTCCGCCAACCCCTGTTGCACCTTCATCAAATCCCTTATAGGCACCGGATGCACCGCCATTCCCTCAAACTGCGTTTCATATGCATGTTCGATAGGTTTCAATCTCGGATCCAGCACTTCATGCACCGGGCGGGGATGGCCCGCCAGGTACACCACAAAAGCCTGCCGGATTTCATTGGTCAACCCCGTCGTGTTCCACAGCATCCACACATCGAAAAGGTCCCGGGGATGCTGTCGGTCCAGAGCGGCGCAAAGTTTGCCTCCGTACAGATCCGCCTCGGACAACGAGGTCACGGCCACATCCGCTTCCAGCCGGTTTCGGGCCGAGTCGACGAGCGACCGCTCCACACGGGGATACACGGAGCCCCGGAACACCAGGTTGGGCTCGATTTTGATGCCCACATCCTCCCGATGAACCACCAGCTTCGTCTTGAAACCCTTCGCCGCGATTTCTTGAACCGCCGCCCCCTGAATTCGGTTCCGGATTTCAACGGCGACCGCTTGAAGGCCTGAACTGATTTCAGAGAGGGAATCATCCCGGGATTTCAGGGGCAGGTAGGCTAGATCAATATCCACCGACAAACGTGGCATCTCCCGGAAGAACAGATTAATTGCCGTTCCGCCCTTGAGCGCAAAACAGTCCTGCTTCGCGATCTCGGGCAGGCAGCGGACCAGAAGCTCCACCTGTTTCAAATAACCCTCAGACATCCGGAAGCTCCCCGTTTGCCGGCGGCACCGTGATTCGATAGGTCGCATCATACCCGCCCCCTTTGAACAACTGCCGTTTGCCCGCGCCAAGATCCAGCATTGCCGGATTCAGCTGCCGGAACCAAGCGTGGCCCGCGGTTCCCGCGCTCCAGAGGAAATACCGCTTTACCCTCACGGACCAACAGGCCTCCAGCAGCTCCTGAACCACTGCTGGGCGCAAGGTGGACAGCCCCTCCATTAAGTGATGCGAGTGGATCAGAGAAGCGTTGTCGGCGGCCAGATAGATGCTTTCCATGACCGCACGTTCCGGTGCGGAGATCCTCACCGTGAACCTCTCGTACCGCAAATCGCCAAAGCCTGTGTGCTCCGCCCCTTCGAACAAACGAGGGCAATAAAATCCGGTCGCGATATCCCAATCATGCTTTCGGAACCAACCTGGAAGCTTCGAGCCCGGTGTGCCGAACAGATGCCCCCTCCGCGGTCCCCCCATGGCCAGAAAATGCGCCAAACCTTTCAACTGAAGAGCGGTATCCGACCCGACATGAACCCCCAGTTTTAACTGCGTCTGCATGGCATACACCCCCCCAAGCCAGTCCACCCTGTCCCCTGCGCGGATAAACGCACCGTGCCCCAGCCGTTCCAGCCACCCCTCCTCCACATACCGATGCGTGAGCTGGCGGTACACGCCCAACTCCTCCAGCCACCTCTGGGTGGCTACCGCCCCGCTTGGAAGCTTTTTCAATACATTGTTTAATTTAGAGTCCATTTGTCCATTCTTGATTTACGTATGAGTTTTATTCTGAACAAGTTTACTTGTAAAGTTTATTTCGATGCTATTATGTAAACTTATGGTTTACGTTTCGTCAAAATAATGAATTTAAAGCATCGGGTCGGGCGGCCTGTGAATCCGGACCCGCCGGTGCTGTTCTGTTTCTTTGGCTTCACCAACCAGTAGCTGTGCCTCTGATTTTTCCACGGTCACTGTACGACACCTCATTCACGTATTACCACAGATCGTTTGCCCTTTGCTCAAAATGGATGGCCATGCAGACTGCAGGAAACGCTATCTCCCACACGTCCAATGTTATACGATCCATCGGCTGGACACTCAGGTAAGGCGTAATTCTTTAAGAGGGGTATTATATCGCTCTCCGACACAAAGGCCCCGGTTTGTTCACCTTCTTCAATGGTCCATATATCTT